>CAYWIR010000441.1:0-419 GCA_964458375.1 uncultured Neptunicoccus sp. | reverse complement strand
TCCCAGCACCCAGCGCCAAAAACTCTGCCGCATCGCGCCATGTGGTTACGCCACCAATCCCCGAAATCGGCAGGTTCGCCGTCACTGGATTTCGGGCAATTTCTGCCACCATGTTCAAGGCAATTGGTTTGACCGCAGGGCCACAATACCCACCATGGGCCCCTTTGGTATCAATCATCGGTTCTGGCGCAAACAGGTCCAAATTAACGCTCGTGATTGAATTGATCGTATTGATCAAACTCACTGCATCCGCCCCACCTGCATGTGCAGCTTCGGCAGGTTTGCGCACATCTGTAATATTCGGCGTCAGCTTCACAATCACAGGCATCCGCGTGTTTTGCTTGCACCACCGTGTCACCATTTCGATGTATTCTGGCACCTGCCCCACGGCCGATCCCATGCCTCGCTCGGACATACCA
>CAYWIR010000440.1:0-2466 GCA_964458375.1 uncultured Neptunicoccus sp. | reverse complement strand
CGTCCATTTCAGGTTCGCCATTGAAATGTCTTTGTCGATGCACAGCCCCTCATACTGGTGAAACATCGGCGTGTGCGTCTGGTCGTAATCCGCGCGATACACCCGACCTGGGCAAATGATCCGACAGGGCGCGCCATGCTTCTCCATATAGCGGATTTGCACAGGGCTTGTGTGTGTGCGCAGCACATGCGGCGGACGATTATCGCCTTCATCGCGGTGCAAATAAAACGTGTCCATCTCCTGACGGGACGGATGCTCTGGCGCGATGTTCAACGCGTCAAAGTTATACCAATCGTTTTCGATCTGCGGGCCTTCGGCCACCGCAAACCCAAGGTCGGCAAAAATCGCGACCACTTCTTCGGTCACTTGGCTGATCGGATGGATGGTGCCTTGGCGGCGCGGACGGCCCGCTAGGGACACATCAATCCATTCCGACTGCAACCGCTCGTTCAGCGCCGCATCGGCCAAACCCTCTTTCTTGGCCGCAATCGCCGAGTTGATCTCATTTTTCAGCGCGTTCAACGCAGGGCCAGCGACCTGCTTTTCCTCAGGCGTCATTTTGCCCAGTTCGCGCATCTTCAAGGACACTTCGCCCTTCTTGCCAACGGCAGCCAGACGCACCTCTTCCAGCGCAGACTCATCACCTGCGGCCATCACACCTTCAAGGTACTTCTTCTTCAGCGCGTCCAAACCGTCCATCAAACCAATCCTCTAATCCGTTGCCGCAGGGATACCAGCCGCACTCATTTTTGCAACCCAGACTCTCTTTTTGGGTCAAATATCCAAAGGGCGACTTGCTGTAAAGCAAGCGCACACGGGCCGCAGGCCCATCGCGCGCAGCGCTTAGGGTAATGTTGCGCTAGCAACCCCGCTAAATGAAAAAGCCCCACACCTTTCGGTGCAGGGCTTCAAATTCAAAATCGTTTGGCGATTTACGCCAACGCACCTTTGGCTGTGTCAACGATTGCGTTGAACGCGTCAGGCTCATGCACAGCCAGATCGGCCAGAACCTTACGGTCCACTTCGATGCCAGCCAAGTTCAGGCCGTTGATGAATTTGCTGTATGTCAGCGCTTCATCATGGGCACGCACACCAGCGTTGATCCGTTGGATCCACAATGCGCGGAAGTTGCGCTTGCGGTTCTTACGGTCGCGGGTTGCGTATTGGTTTGCTTTATCGACAGCTTGTGTTGCTGTGCGGAAGTTCGTGGACCGTGCGCCATAATAACCTTTGGCGGCCTTAACAACTTTACGGTGACGAGCGTGGGACGATGCGCCCCCTTTTACACGTGACATTTCTCAGATCTCCTTAGCGGTTGTACGGCATGTATGACTTCACGATGTTTTCGTCCGCCTTGCACAATGTGGTTGTACCACGTGCATTGCGAATAAACTTGCGTGAGCGTTTGATCATACCGTGGCGTTTGCCCGCTTGGGCCGCCAACACGCGGCCAGAGGCCGTCACTTTAAAGCGCTTTTTCGCGCTTGATTTGGTCTTCATCTTGGGCATTTCCGTCTCCTCGTTAGAAGTTGGTTTTAACACGCGACTCGGCAGCCCTTCGGCCGGACGCGCAGTAGAAATCGGCTTTTAGGTCCGCCCCAACTCATTTGCAAGGATAAAACGCACTCAAACTTGCGCTTATTTCCACTCTGCGATCAGACGAAAGACCGCCTGTGGCAGATGTTGTGGTGTCAGGGTTTGATCAGACAAAACCCATGCCCAACCAAGGAAGCCAGCCCCCACCAAAACACCGATCAATCCAAATATCGGTGAGCGGCGCTCCACCATGGCGTTGGTGACACCAACCAAGCCGATAATCAAAATCAGCGTGCCACTTACAAGTTGATAGTCATAAGGCATAAAGCCCTCCTCGCTTTGAAGCGTTGGCTATTCGTCTTCGGTTCCGAATATCAGCTTTTCCTGAACAGGCGCAACACGCAAGATATTGGTGGAGCCAGGCTGATTGAACGGAATGCCCGCAGTCACAACAATTTTGTCTTCTTCGCTGGCAAACCCGTAATTCCGCGCGGCCCGTGCCGCACTGACAACCGCCATTTTAAATCGGCCCACTTCGCTGGTCTCAACACTGTGCAATCCCCAAACAAGCGTCATTTTGCGGGCCGTGTTTTCCAATGGTGTAAGCGCGATAATAGGCACTTGTGGGCGCTCTCGCGCAGCCAAAAGAGCGGTGGTGCCAGAATGGGTAAAACAGCAGATTGCTTTGATATCCGTTGTTTCCGCCACTTCACGCGCCGCAACGGTGATCGCTTCGGCCACAGATGTTCGCGATGGCGCCCGTGACGCCTCCATGATTTGGCGAAACGTCGGATCAACCTCAACCTCTTCGGCCACACTGTTCATCGTGGCTACCGCCTCAACCGGGTACTCACCCGCAGCGGATTCCGCAGACAACATCACCGCGTCCGCACCTTCATAAATCGCCGCCTCATTGTTCGGGTTAGATTG
>CAYWIR010000439.1:0-2468 GCA_964458375.1 uncultured Neptunicoccus sp. | reverse complement strand
CGCTTAACATCAACTCTGCGGCTGACTTTGGGCCAGCGGGCGACATTGCACGTATTGGGCAATTGGTCCCCTATGAAGGCAATCTTTGGGCGACAGCGATCAATGACGACAATTTCGTTTACGCGAGTCTCACGTTTGATTTTGGCAGTATCTTTGTGAACGGCGGTGCAAGTGTACCTGCGGCCAGCGGCGCCCCTTTGAATGTCGACGTTGTGCCCAGTGCTGTGGCCTATAACGGCCTGTTTCACATCGGTGCAGTTGACGCGAACAACAACTTTCAGATCGCTACTGCGCGCAGCTTGATCGATGGTGATGCCCCGTTCACCGTTGCTTTCCTAGAAGACGAGACAGGTGCGAAGATCACATGCAGCCCTGCAATTGCACCAACGATGGCCTATCATCGGGGGCAGTTGTATGTGCTGTATATCGATGATGCGACGTCTGACTTACGCGCTGCGATTTCGCTGGATGGCAACACCTTCAAGGTAAGCACTGTCCAGCAATCTTTGTCCTTTTTAGAAGGCTCACAACTCAGCGCGTCCTCTTTCAACGGCACTTTGTTCATCACCTATACCGTGCCAAACGGAACGACGACACTAACAACGATAGACGGGTCTTTGGATGGAGAGGTGCAACAGTTTGGAGCCTCTGGTCAGGGGGCTTTGTGTACCAATGTCCCTGTGCAATTTTATCGCGACATTTATCCAACTCTAAAAACGGTGGTGGATTATGCATGGACAAACGAACGAGCCTTCCATGGGCATCGACCAGGGGCCAGCGGTGACTTTTTGAACGACCAATATCTGCCGGGATTGGCGAACCCGCGTGCATCCCCTGAGGTAGGGATCACGAATGGCCAATTGGGTGGAAACACGCAAAAAACTGATGCGCGCAGCTTTGTTTTTAAGTTTATTCGGCCACGGGCGCAGGACACCTATATCAAGGACGCACAAGGCAACTTGCAGCCTTATACCATCCCGCCCCCAGGCCCGAATGGGAAGGTGAATGGCCCCATCTATGCAGGTGAAGACGTGCAGCAACGCGCAGACCTTATGCCGCGATTGTTTGGCAACGGCGGATCGCCTTCGGAAAATACCGCCAATGCCACCAACCACCCTAACCAATGGCTGCCGTTAACTGACCATATGCTTGAAAAGATCCAGCATTGGGTGAACGGAAACTTTATCGAAGACGCGCCAGAAAACGTTGCGGATCAGTACACAAAAGACGGCAGCGGGAACGCCCTTCCTGAACCCGATCAAATGAGCATCGCTGCCCTGCAACCCACGGTCGGGGGTGGATTCCACCCTGGTATTGAGTTGACCTATCTGATGCATGAGACAGCTTTCTTTGACAGTGCCTTTCGTTTCAAAAGTGGAACGCCTGTGGGTGGCATCGCGGCCTATATGTCTGTGCCGTGGCAAGGTGATTTCTGGTCGTGCAACATATCGTGGTGGCCCGCCCTTCGCCCTGACATCGCGGTGACGTCAGACAGACCTTTCCAAGCGGTTGACACTGGCCCAACACCTGCGAATGACACGCCTGTCTTGAACTACCAACCTTGGTTCCGAGGCCCCCGTATTCCACCAAATTCGGATGCGACGGATGGCTATCAAGGGGGATATGCGGTCATGCTGGATGAATGGCATCGCTTTGGATTGGTCACACCGCAGTATGATCTTATCGACCAAGGCGAAACGCCCCAATTGGAAACCGAACGGGACCCAACACTGAATGATCCATCGGTGATATTTTCAGTCACTGACGCATATGTGGTCGAGCCATATGTGATCGAGGTGTCTGACAGTACGGTGGTTCGCGCACAGCCAAATAACTTGGCAAGCCAGAACTGGCATTTGTTCACGACGACGCCGTCTGACACCACAACGATTATCCAACCCGCTGGATCCACGGATGCGCTTACGGTTGATTTCGCAACGGGTGCTGTCAGTATCGCGCCGCTGATAACACCTTATGATGCCAGCCAATTGTGGGAATACACGCCCACGGGCTATCCAACGGTTATCACATTCACCAGCAAAATTAACCTGCAAAACCTTGCGGTGAACACCGCCACAGGGGCCATCAGCACCGTTGCATCGGCAGGGCAGAATGAGCTGGTCAATTGGACACTCAAAGAGGGATCATCAACGGGGTGAGCACTGTGATGCGGGTTCTTATTGTCGGTGGCGGATCTGCGGGATGCGTTGCCGCAACATTACTGGCAAAAGCGGGGTGTCAGGTGAGTATTCTCGCACGCTGCCAAAGAAAGGTTTTTAAAGCGGGCGAAAGCCTGCCCCCTGTCGCCCGCCCGATATTGGAGCGGCTGAACATTTGGCCCTTACTGCAAGCAGGATCGCATATTCCGTGCCCTGGCAATCAATCCTCTTTTGGCAGCGCCGCACTGTCAGAGGTGGATTTCTTTTTCACACCGAACGGCACGGGCTGGCATCTGGATCGTGGCGAAT
>CAYWIR010000438.1:0-2478 GCA_964458375.1 uncultured Neptunicoccus sp. | reverse complement strand
GTGCGGCACGCTTCACAAATGGCTTCGTGCAGCGGGTGATCCGTAGAGGACGGCTTGATCAGCGGTTCGCCTTCCATGGGCGGATTTTCGGCGTTCATTGGGGGACCTGCATGTTGTATACTTGAGCATTCTTATATGGAATTTAAAACGGCCTGTCCAGAATGCAAGAGGCAGCGATTTTCTGTTTGGTTAGGATGACTTGCGCGGTGCAGAGGGGCGAACACGGCGTTCGATGTGGTCCATGACCTTGGCTGCAACGTTGCGTTTCGTGGATTTTTCAACGCCTTCTAGGCCCGGAGAAGAGTTCACTTCGAGCACCATTGGGCCGCTGGCAGAGCGGAGCAAATCGACGCCTGCGAAGTTCAAATTCATGGCACGCGCAGCCTTGAGCGCGGTTTCGCGCTCTTGTCGGGTGATTTTTACGGTGGCTGCGCGTCCGCCTTGGTGCAGGTTAGATCGAAACTCGCCTTCGGCGGCTTTGCGGCTCATGGTGGCGACGACTTTGCCCCCAACAACAAGACACCGGATGTCTTCGCCGCCCGCTTCCTTGATGAATTGCTGCACCAGAAATTCCGCTTTCAGCCCGCGAAAGGCGGAAATCACGCTTTCCGCGGCTTTCTTGGTTTCCGCCAAAACAACACCTTTGCCTTGCGTCGATTCAAGCAGTTTAACGATCAGGGGCGCTTTGCCAGCCATTTCAACAAGGTTCATGGTGTCCTTGGGAGAGGAGGCAAAAGCGGTTGTCGGCATCCCGATTTGATGGCGGGCCAAGATTTGATGCGCATGTAGTTTATCGCGGCTGGCGGAAATGCCCCAAGAGCCATTTACGCAATAGGTGCCGATGGTTTCAAATTGGCGCACAACTGATGTGCCGTAAGATGTGATCGAAGCCCCAATGCGCGGGATCACGGCGTCATATTGAGGCAGAACCTTCCCGTCATAGTGCACTTCTGGTTCAAAAGTGCGGATGTTCATGTAACAGCGCGTGGTATCAATAGCCTCGATGACGTGATCGCGAGCTTCGGCCTCTTCGATCAAGCGGCGCGTGGAATAATTGTTCGGCTCGCGGGTTAGAATCGCAATGCGAAGGGGGCGTTTGGCCGTAGCGGGTTTGCGGCTTTTGTAAAGATCATAGGACAGCTCTGGTTGGTTGAAGCCCTCCGCAGGGTTTACGATGGTGCCATCAGGGAAGGCTTGGCGGCCGAGCAGCATGCGGTAGGCCATGTTTTTGCGATCTGTGAGGGTGATTTCGATGGGCCAAGCGCGTTCGCCAAACTGCACATGCGCACGGATAACATACCGCTTTTCGCTTTCTCCGTTAGAAGAGGTCACGTCTTTTTGACCAAGCACATCCGCAGAACAGATGACCTTTGCCTTTTCGTTTGCGGGGTCAGGGTGAACGACAAAGCGGACTTTTTGTTTGTCTTTGCTGCCAAAACTTTCGATGTTGGTGGCATGCAAAGCTGAGGTTTTTGCCCCTGTATCTACTTTGGCTTTCATAGCGTGCAGGCCAAGATCGGGCAGAGCCAGCCATTCTTCCCATCCGAGTACCAGCGGTGCATTGTTGGCGTCGGCTGGGGTGTCCATGGGTAAAACTCCTAATCAGTGCTTGAATTTTCGTGCCGCATCGGTAGGGAAGCGCCATGTCCAAACGTTTTTCATTTTCCGTATCAAGCACCCAAGGTCGCGCACGTACTGGGGTGGTGTCAACACCGCGCGGCGATATCCGCACGCCTGCGTTTATGCCTGTGGGCACGGCGGCAACGGTTAAGGCCATGATGCCCGAAAGTGTGCGTGCAACTGGGGCGGATATTCTGCTTGGCAACACGTATCACCTGATGCTGCGGCCGGGGGCAGAGCGTGTGCATAACCTGGGTGGGTTGCACAGGTTTATGAACTGGGATCGCCCGATCCTGACGGACAGCGGCGGGTTTCAGGTGATGAGCCTGACGGATTTGCGCAAGCTGACCGAAGAAGGTGTGAAGTTTCGCAGCCATATTGATGGATCAGAACATAACCTGACGCCTGAACGGTCGATGGAGATTCAAAAGCTGCTCGGCTCTGACATTGTGATGTGTTTTGATGAATGCCCTGCGCTGCCTGCGGATCGCACGCGCATTCGCGAAAGCATGGAGATGTCGATGCGGTGGGCGCAACGATCCCGTGATGCTTTTGGAGATCGGCCTGGCTATGCGCTGTTTGGGATTCAGCAAGGTGGGCTAGAAGAAGATTTACGTGCTGAGAGCGCCGAAGCGTTGCGCAAAATTGAATTTGATGGATACGCCATTGGTGGATTGGCCGTGGGGGAAGGGCAGGAGGCGATGTTCGGGTGTCTGGACTTTGCTCCTGAGCAGTTGCCGCAGGATAAGCCACGCTATTTGATGGGTGTTGGCAAGCCAGATGACATCGTTGGCGCGGTGCAGCGCGGCAGTTTTAGTTTGACTAGCTTGCTTTTTTTGCAGATTATTTAATTAGATC
>CAYWIR010000437.1:0-2480 GCA_964458375.1 uncultured Neptunicoccus sp. | reverse complement strand
CATTCGTGTGCGTAATACCGCAAGAGATTTGACGGGCGCCTGCACGATCGGACAAGAAGGAAAACAGGCTTGGATCTGCATCCGCCTCCTGCATCTCCAAACCATCCCAGTTGATGGTGCGTCCATCCAAACGCGGGGGCGTGCCAGTTTTCAAACGGCCAAGCGGCAACCCGAAACTGTCGATACGATCCGCCAAAGCAATGGAAGGCTTGTCTCCCATCCGTCCACCAGGTTTGGACACATCCCCGATATGGATGACGCCGCGCAAAAACGTTCCTGTTGTCAAAATAACAGATGCCGCTTTAACCTCTGACCCATCCGCAAGAATGACCCCGCAAACGGTATCACCTGACATCAGGAAATCAGTTACTTCTGATTCGATCACATCTAGGCCATGGCGATTGGTAAACTCTACCTGCATCGCTTTTCGGTACAACGCACGATCCGCCTGCGTGCGTGGCCCTTGGACCGCAGGTCCCTTTCGGCGATTAAGTAGCCGAAATTGAATACCAGACTGATCCGCGACGCGCCCCATTACACCATCAAGCGCATCAATTTCCCGAACCAAGTGGCCTTTGCCAAGCCCGCCAATTGCAGGATTACAGGACATTTCCCCAATCTTATCAAAGCTGTGCGTCACCAAAGCCGTCTTTGCGCCCATACGCCACGCCGCTTGCGCAGCCTCCGCACCTGCGTGGCCACCTCCGATAACAATCACATCAAAGTCTTTGTGTTTCACGTGAAACAATCCCAGCTTATGCGCCTATTTCCCCAAGCAGAAACTGGCGAAAATCTCATCTAACAGGTCTTCTACACCAACACGGCCGATAATGGAATTCATGGCGTGTATTGCCGTATTCAACTCCATCGAAACCAGCTCGCTTTCGCCGTTCGAATCCATCAAACCCTGTGCAGCCGCGATATACCCTACAGCGGCTTCCATGGCCAGACGATGCCGTTGCCGCACCGCACTTTGGGTTTGCGCCACACGATTGCCCAGTACATCTGAGACATGCGCAATCATGTCGTCGAGCCCAGCACCCGTTTTACCAGAAATACCACCACCCTCGTCAGCTTTGCCAACCAAGATCAAATCATCGTCTTTTGCTGAAATTCCAAAGGCATCTGTCTTTTGATCAGTGGTCAAAAACACCCGCAAATCTGCTGCGTCCGCACGCTTGCGCGCCAAATCCACACCCAGCGCCTCAATTGTATCATCCGTATCGCGCAGGCCAGCCGTGTCCAAAACCGTGACAGGTATTCCATTCAGATCCATTCGAACCTCAATGACATCCCGTGTTGTGCCGGCAATTTCAGATGTAATCGCAGCTTGCCGCCCCGCAAGCGCATTGAGCAATGTGGATTTCCCAATATTCGGCGGCCCAACGATCGCTACTTCAAACCCATCGCGCACGCGCTCCGCAACGAAACTCCCTGAAATCTCTGCGCGCAGATCGCTGGAAACACCAGACACAAGGGAATTGACCTCTGGCGACACGTCCACAGGAACGTCTTCATCAGCGAAATCAATCGTGGCTTCAACCAATGCCGCCGCTCGAATCAAATCAGCACGCCACCGATCCACCTTGTCTGTCAGCCCACCATCCATCAAGGCATAGGCTTGGCGTCGTTGCGCTTCGGTCTCTGCCTCAATCAAATCCCCAAGCCCTTCGACCTGGCTAAGATCAAGGCGTTCATTTTCCAAAGCTCGACGTGTAAATTCACCCGGATCAGCCAGTCGAGCCCCACTTGCCGACAGCGCCTCTGCAACAGCCGAAACCACTGCAGGGCTGCCATGACATTGAAACTCAACGACAGGTTCTCCTGTAAAGCTCGCTCCATCCGCGAATGACAAAACAAACGCTTTGTCTAAAACCTCGCCAGCATAACGCAACGCCCGAAGGCCACGGGACGCAGGAACATCGCCACATAATTTTGAAGCTATTTCAAACGCCTGTGGCCCAGAAATACGGTACACTGAAACACCCGCTTTGCCCCGTGCAGTGGCCAGCGCAAAAATCGTGTCAGTCATATGGTAACCCTTTGTTTTAAAAGGTTTACTTAGGTATTCATGGAGTCAAAGAACTCAGAGTTTGTCTTGGTTTGTTTCAACTTACCAAGCAAGAATTCCACCGCATCCGTTGTCCCCATAGGGTTCAGAATACGACGCAGAACAAACGTCTTGGTCAGGTCAACTTTATCCACCAACAGGTCTTCTTTCCGCGTACCAGATTTCAGAATATCAATGGCAGGATACACGCGTTTGTCTGCAATCTTACGATCCAGAACAATCTCGCTGTTACCCGTGCCTTTGAATTCCTCAAAGATCACTTCGTCCATGCGGGACCCTGTTTCAATCAGCGCCGTTGCGATAATTGTGAGTGACCCACCTTCTTCGATGTTCCGTGCGGCACCAAAGAAGCGTTTAGGGCGTTGTAGAGCGTTCGCATCCACACCACCTGTCAGAACCTTACCAGAGG
>CAYWIR010000436.1:0-2484 GCA_964458375.1 uncultured Neptunicoccus sp. | reverse complement strand
CCTTTACGCAGGCGATAGAATATGGATCACGCGATCGGCCATCATGTCTTTGGTGGCGGCACCGTAGGCCTTCATGTGATCTGACGCTGCGTGCGCGCCAAGGGCCGCCATGCTCTCCCATTTTTCGACGACGACAAAACTGTCAGGGCCGAATTGCGTTTGCATGGGGCCTGCATTCTCCGTGTCGATTGTGGCGCCGTATTCGATGCAGCCGTCTTCGGCCAGCACTGCGGGAACGTTTTCGTTGAAGAGAGCGAGAACGTCGGCCCGCTTTCCAGGTTTCGTGGTGAGAATGGCGAGGACGTGAACGGGAGACATGTTGGACCCTTTGCGGTTCGAGGAAATTGGGTGATGAGCCGAGTTAAGCACGATTATATGTTCTGGAGTAGAAGGTCGTAGGGGTTGTGCCCCAACGTTCTGGGCCATTTTCGTTGAATTGCAGGGTTCATTTCGGGGTATGCGTCCGTTTGCTAGTCTGCTTAGGTAGGGGCGATGGATCAGGTCGATGGGAGAATGGACATGAAACAGATTGCTTTGGCTGTTGCGGTGCTGGTGGGGTTTGCTGCGCCGTTACATGCGCAATCCGAAACGCAGACCTTATTGTGCGAGGCGGCGGCCTCTGGTGGCGTTGTTGAACTGGTCTACGACAAAGACGTCAGCAAGGGGTGCAAGCCACGCTTGCTGGATGTGCATTTAGTGGCATTGGGAAACAACGGGTCGTTGTATCTGCGCGGGTGGCAAACACGGGGCTGCACAAAGGGTCGCGATTTTGAGGCGGCGCGGATTTTCAAGTTTGAGAAGATCAAATCTGTGACGCTGATTGATGGTGTGTTCAATGAAAAATCGCAGGCGTCAAAGGATAAGGGCTGGGATGGGTGTCTTGGGTCCAACTGTTTTATCAAAGAGATGATCTGCGAATAACATGGGCAGTGTTTTAACCCAGCCGATTACGGGGCCCGCTGCGTGGGTTGCCGCGGATTTTCAGGATAATGAAGATTGGATTCATGTGCTGAGCGATACTGAAATCGCGGGCATTGATAAAGTAGTGGCCACCGCGAAGGCGGCACAAGTTACCTATCCAAAGATGGGAAAAGGTGACGTTGATTTTGGTTTTCTGGAACCGACCTTTCAGACGTTTCGCGAAGAGTTGGAAAACGGGCGCGGGTTTCTGTTGCTGCGCGGATTGCCAGTAGAGCGGTATTCAGAAGATGCGATTAAGCTGATCTATTACGGCATTGGCCTGCATCTGGGCGTGCCTGTTGGGCAAAATCCGCAAGGGGATTTGCTTGGCAATGTAATGGCCGTAGGGGATCCAACCAAAAAAGAAACGCGGGTGTTTCAGACGAACCTGTACCTGCCGTATCACACCGATCCATCGGATGTGGTGGGGCTGCTTTGCTTGCGCAAAGCCAAGTCAGGCGGGATGAGCAGTTTGGTCAGTATCCCGTCCGTTTATAACGAGATATTGGCGCATCATCCTGAACTGTTGGGGTTGTTTTATAAGCAGTTTTATTACGCGTATTTGGGTGAGGGGGAACCGAAGCTGACGTCGTTGTTTTCCTATCATGGGGGGAAGTTGAGCGCACGGTATCTGCGTCAGTATATTGAGTTGGGGCATGAACAGATGGGGTTGCCGCTGTCACAGGTAGAGACAGAGGCGCTGAATACGTTTGATCGGATTGCGCAGGATCCGAAGTTTCGGATTGATATGATGCTGGAGCCAGGAGATGTGCAGTTTGCGAACAACTATGCCGTGCTGCATTCGCGCACAGATTTTGAGGATCACGCAGACGAGGATCAGCGGCGCAAGATGCTGCGGTTGTGGTTGAAGATGGAGAATGCGCGCACGCCGGGGCCAGAGTTTCCAGGGCGCAATGGGTTTGACCTGCCAGCCGCAATTTAGGGGATGGTTTGGTTCCAACGCGGGATAAGCCTCGCTGGTGACATGGTTAGTGCAATCGCGCGCGGACTTCGAAGCCTTCGACCTTTTCTTCACCCAAAGCGCGGAGGGCTTCGAGGCGGTGATAGCCTTCAATCAACACCCAGCCCCCTGTTTTGCCTTCGCGCACTTGGATCGGGGTGGTTTGGCCGTTTTCGAGGATGTCTTCGGCGAGGGTTTCCACCTTCGCCAGATCTAGGGTTTTCTTCCGTTTCACTGGGACACGGACATCAGAGATGGGAAACATGGCTTTGATTGGCATAACGCCATCATGCGCGGGGGCAGGGTAAATAGCCAGCTTTTCCTGCGGCGTGAAATTGTCCTTCGTTTGAGAACGTGGCAGACTGGTTTTAAGGGACGCATGCTAGGGTTTTCGTTGGTGGAGGTGAGGGAAATATGACGCGCAAGATTGAGTATTTTTATTCGGCCCATTCAGCCTATGCCTATATCGGGTCACCCAAGGTGGCGGCCTTGTGCACAGAGCATGATCTGGTGTTGGACCATCGCCCGATTGCGTTGTCGCCCGTGGTGGAGGCTGTGGGTGG
>CAYWIR010000435.1:0-2487 GCA_964458375.1 uncultured Neptunicoccus sp. | reverse complement strand
ATATAGCATGATAGGGCTGCCAACAATTCAAATAATCGAACGTCTTGTCGCGGGGGCCTTACCCCTTGTGGGTGTTTAAACTGTTCCTCCAATCAGCAACGGCAGGATTGTCCTCGTCATCAACGGATGGGCGCTCAATCAATGTAACAGGAGTGCTGCGAAGCGGCTGCGTTTTGCGAATGTAATGCATTTCGCGCGCGCCGAAATAAAAGGAGACAATCGCACCAAGCAGCCACCAAAGTTCCCGTGGGATCGTATTTAGCCCCACCATCCGTTCAGAAAACGCCACGGGATCAACCATCGAAAAAGCAAACAGCCCAAACGTACCAATCGCCAAAATAGGACGGGGTAAACGGTTCAAACCATCGACAAAATTGTTAAACCAATTCCCGCGTTCGCGTTTGAATTCATTGCTGAATTGATCGAGCGCGGCAGCATGTTCCAAGTGCTCAAACTCTGCGTTTTCGGATTTATTCACGACAAAGACTTCAGCCACATCTTTCACGGCTTTACCAATCCCAAGCACATCCCGGATCAACCCCATTTTGCACACCTTTGTTTATGGTCCGCGAGGGACAAATGATATTTTTCAGAAAGAAACTCTTCAGCGCGTTTAATCCAACCGCCTTTGCCGCCATTGCGTGTTCTAGCGTATTTTCGCGATGCCACGCGACGATCTGCCAATGCGTAATAATAGTCACGTCGCGCAATTCCATAGGCATCACGCAAATGGCGCGGGGCAATTGCGTGCACGGCAAAAGTGGCTTCGATGGTCTTTGGCCCAATTCCCCCGTCTACGGCGACGGAATGACCAAACTTTGCCAAAAGGTTTTGCAATATCTTAACCGCGTTTGCACCGGAATTGACGTACATATCAAAAACGCTGGCCTGCAAAGGTTCAGGTAGCTCTCCTATGCGGGGCTTTTTGAAATAATGGGCTTTGAAGATTTCAACCGCCTCACCCTCGCTCAATGCTTTGACGTCATGGGCATCAACGCGCCCATCCTGCGTAAGATCAAGCCCTAAGCGCCGCATCGTATGAATGGTTACACCATATTTTGTCGCCCCGCCGGGATCATCGGGATCATTCACATAGCCGCCCTCACGCCGCACAATTTGGCGGGTAATCTCGTCAACCTTGTGCATTGGCACCTCGTCTCTGATGGATCAGAATAGAGGATGAGGGTGCCGACTATGTGCTAAAATAGCGTTGGCGCAGCGTACGCTACTCCGTGCTGGGTTTGTAAACACCCTGCTTTTTCAACGCATCCGCCACTTCTTTTGGCATGTATTCTTCATCGTGTTTGGCAAGGATTTCATCTGCCTGAAACACGCCACCTTCCAAACGTCCCGTCGCGATCATACCTTGGCCCTCGGTAAACAGATCGGGCACGATCCCTGTAAAGGTCACAGGCAACGTTGCACCACCGTCGGTCACCGAAAACGTGGTGGTGGCCCCTGCTTTGGCGATAGAGCCTTCTTCGACCAAACCACCGATACGGATCATCTTACCATCGGCTGGACGCTTATCAGCAATATCAGACGGGCTGTAGAAATATTGGAACGCATCACCAACGGCAAAATACACGGCACCAAACCCTGCAATCAGGCAGGCAAAGCCGAGCGCGATCAATTGAATGCGGCGTTTTTTCTTTAGTCCTGCCATGGGCCCTCCGTGTTTTTCGTATGCCGTGCAATTGCAGCGTTCAACTCTGCACCAAATAGAATGATTGCACCAGAAAAGTACAGAAAAAGCATCGTGATTACGATCCCAGCCAAAGCCCCATAAGTGATCGAATAGGTCCCCGAATAAGCTAAATAAAACGAAAGCCCTGTCGCCATCACTAGCCAAGTGATTGTGGAAAACAAAGCACCGGGCCAGCGCGGGAACCCAATCGCGTGTTGGCTAGGAAGATACCAATGAAGAACCCACATAAGAACGTAAAAAACAACAATACCAACGGTATAGCGCATTACTGTAATGTTCGTTGGAATATCCCACTGAGTAAAATCTTCGATCAGATTGATCAATGCAGGGGCCAAAAGGATCGACAATCCCAGCACAACCGCCGCAATTGCAGAAACAATGACAGTGACCAGTGCCTTGGTTTTCCGCAATATCCAGACCCCAGTGCCGCGTTCTCCGTAAACCCCGTCAAAGGCGCGGTTAATTGCCTCAACTGCACGCATCGCGGCCCAAATCGCCAACAGAATAAAGATTGTGAACAGGCCGTGATCATGAGACAAAACCTCGTTCAACACAGGTTCCAGCACTTCGGCTAAGTAGTCGGGCGCAAAATCGAAGAGCACACCTACGGCTTGGGCGCTGCGATCATCCCCTATTAACCACCCCGTCAAAGACACACAGAAAATCAGGAACGGAAAAATCGCCAACAACAATGAATAGGCGATATACCCTGCCTGCACGTCACCACCGCGCGCCAAAAACGCCGTTAAGGCGTCTTTGGGTACGGTGTAGACAGGATG
>CAYWIR010000434.1:0-2503 GCA_964458375.1 uncultured Neptunicoccus sp. | reverse complement strand
TGCGCAGAAAGCGGACTTTGAAAAGCCTCGGGCTTCCTTGCGTCCTCGCCGATCGTTTTGGATCAATTCCAAAAATCAACAACAGCCCAAATGCCCTCGGCCATCATGAAGGTGTAAGAGCCGATGATAGCATCGATCATCCACTTTCGCTTGACGGGGGAGGCAACCAGTAAAAAAGAGATGCGGGCCTTAAGACAAGAAAAATTTTAGGAAAATCTGTTTCGCGAATTTACGGAGTAGAAACAGTGGGATGTTACTCTTAGCCCCGTGCCAGAGGGTGCTGGTCACCCGCCATGCCGTTCCTCTAAGCCAATGATCTTTTAGGTTGCAATAGCGGAGCGGCTGTTATGCAAGCAGGTTACTTAGTTACCTTGGCCGATAGCAGTCTTGACCCTGGCGATGTGATCAGTGGCGGGGCTGTATCGTTTAATCCTGACAGCGAATATCCGTCGGGCTTAGGAGCTGGCCAATGGACTTGGACAGGTGAAGCCGGCGGCGCACCATATAGCAACGAGCTTGAGCCGGGCCAATTTTGGTTGGCGGATGATGGCTATGTCTATTTCGTTCCAGATTTGGGGACCGTTGATTTTGTCACGACGGCCTCGGCGACAACTGCCCCCTCTTATTCGGCCGCTGGCGACGGCCCTGACCAGTTCAGTTTTCAGGATGGCTTTCACAGTGACACCATTGTCGGTGGAGAAGGCGGGGATGATGATGACACGGTTGATCTGAGCGCGCTGACAGTCCCAGTAACCGTGACCTACACAGGCTTTGAGGCAGGCACGTTCACAGACGGCAACAACACGGTGACATTCAACGAGATTGAAAACATCACCACCACAGATTTTGCTGACTATGTTGACGGCAGCGCTAGCGGTTCAAACCTGAACATAACTGCAGGTGACGGCGACGACACGATTGTTGGCGGCGCTGGTGACGATACCGTTTACGGCGGAGAAGGTGTTGACCGGTTTTATGGCGCCGGGGGCGACAACACGTTTTATGGCGGCTCCGGCAATGATCGAACCTATTTTCACAATACAGACGGGCACTTAGAGTTCCACGCTGGCGAGGACGTCGGTGGTGGCGATGTCGATACGTTGGACATCTGGCACTACACCGCATCAGGGTTCACGGTCACGTTTACTGGTGATGAATCCGGGACGTTTGCTAGCACGGATGGAATTGTAACCGGATCTTTCACCGGCGTAGAGGCCATCCAAGGCACTGTGCTTGACGACACGGTGGATGCCAGCAGTTCAACGGAAAGCCTTAGGCTGACGACCTTTGCCGGCGATGACTACGTGTTAGGGTCATCGGGCGACGATACGATAAATTTGCGCGAGGGATCTGACACTATAGACGGCGGCGCTGGCGATGACGTTATTGACCTTGGTGACGACGGCGATCGTGACACGCTGATTGTCACGAACCTATCTGGTTCAGACGAAGTAAAAAACTTCGACATGACGGATTCTGGCGATGGCACAACAGTAGATCAGATTGATGTATCCGGCCTGACAAATGGTCATGGAAATCCGGTGACTGCTTGGGATGTCGTGGTGACCGACACCAATTACGATGGCACCGGCCATGCAGTCCTGACATTTCCAAACGGGGAAAGCATAAGGTTGACCGGCGTTCTAGCGTCGCAAGTTGACAGCGGTCCGGAACTCAACGCCATGGGCATCCCGTGCTTTACTGCGGGAACTCAGATTGCGACGCCAAAGGGTGAAGTCGCGGTTGAATTATTGCGCCCGGGCGACTGGGTGACGACGCTTGAGCAGGGTTCACGGCCCATTCTTTGGGCTGCGCGTTCGGAGCTGGGGAATGGCTCCTCACCCTTGCCGGATAACATCGTGCCTGTGCGGATCAAGCCGGGCGCAATGGGCAATCAATTGCCCCTTGTTTTGTCTCCGCAGCATTGCGTCTTGATGGCCGATAACCGAAACGGCGAGCGTATCTTCATTCGGGCTAAGCATCTGGCTGAAGAAACAGGTCTGGCCTCGTATGCACGTGGGCGCAAGCGTGTGACCTATGTTCATGTATTGTTGGATCAGCACGCGGCTTTGATCTCGAACGGGATACCAAGTGAGAGCTTTTACCCCGGACCGATGGCGCTCGAAATGTTGCCAGCTATCAATCGTATGAAATTGTTTTCTTTGATCCCTGGCCTGGCCCAAAAACCCGTCGAACAAGTGTATGGCCCGCGCACCGCAGAAGTGTTGAAGCGTCGGGATGTACGTAAGATGACTGCAAAAGGGACGCTCACTTGTTTTAAGGAAGGCTTCGCAACCGCTTGATGGAACCTGGCGATTGTCGCTTTTGCCATAGCGCCAGATTGAATCTGACAGTTGGTCTTCTTAGCTCGCCGAAAGCGAGCTCTGTCGCACCAGCCAAAAGAGCAAATAGATCGGGCTTTTTGCTTAACTGATGACAAAACGTCTTCAAGCTTGTTGGGATGGGCGACCCTCTTCGGAAGCAAACCTTGGCACAGAGCCAA
>CAYWIR010000433.1:0-2504 GCA_964458375.1 uncultured Neptunicoccus sp. | reverse complement strand
TTTCCTGTGTTGGTGAACACGGTGCAGGGATTGCAGGCCAGTGATACGATGCAGCGTGATTTGATGCGAACATATGCGGCGAGTTATCCCCAAGCATTGCTGCGGTTACGGTTGCCTGCGGCGATGCCCTTTATTTTCAACGGTCTGAAAATTGCCACGACACTCGCGCTAATCGGGGCGATTGTGGCGGAGTTTTTCGGCTCGCCCATCAAAGGGATGGGCTTTCGGATTTCCACTGAAGTTGGGCGGCTGGCGCTTGATATGGTGTGGGCAGAAATTACTGTGGCGGCCTTGGCTGGGTCGGCATTTTATGGGGGGGTTGCGTTGATTGAACGCTCCGTGACCTTCTGGCATCCGTCGCAAAGGCGGGCGCGATGAGACTACCTTTTAAACCAACTAGGAGAGAGACTATGAAAACTTTACTCGCAGCCGCACTGGCAGGTGCGATGGCTTTGGGGGGCACATTTGCAAGCGCAGATGGGCACGCAAATAAGGTGACCTTGCAGTTGAAATGGGTCACGCAGGCTCAGTTTGCTGGGTATTATGTGGCGCAGGACAAAGGCTTTTATGCCGAAGAAGGCCTGACGGTTGAGATTAAACCAGGTGGCCCAGACATTGCCCCTGCACAGGTGATCGCGGGTGGCGGTGCTGATGTGGTGCTTGACTGGATGCCATCTGCGCTGGCGTCACGGGAAAAAGGTCTGGACCTTGTGAACATTGCGCAACCTTTCACGTCTTCGGGCATGATGCTGACATGTCGCAAAGATGCTGGCATCGCGACACCAGCAGATTTTGCGGGCAAAACGCTGGGTGTTTGGTTCTTTGGCAACGAGTATCCGTTCCTAAGCTGGATGAGCAAACTTGGCTTGGCGACAGACGGGTCCGAGGGTGGCGTAACGGTTCTCAAGCAGGGCTTTAACGTTGATCCGATCCTTCAGGGCCAAGCGGCCTGTGTGTCTACCATGACGTATAACGAATACTGGCAGATCATTGATGCGGGTTTGACGCCTGATGATTTGGTGGTGTTCAAATACGAAGACCAAGGTGTGGCAACGCTGGAAGACGGTATGTACGTGCTGGGTGAAAACCTGAAAGACCCTGTGTTCAAAGAGAACATGGTGAAATTCGTGCGCGCGTCCATGAAAGGCTGGAAGTATGCGGAAGCAAACCCTGATGAGGCAGCGATGATCGTTTTGGATAACGATGCAACGGGTGCGCAGACAGAAAAGCACCAAAAGCGGATGATGGGCGAAGTGGCAAAATTGACTGCTGGTTCCTCGGGCGCGTTGGATGTGGCAGCGGCAGAACGCACGGTTCAAAGCCTGCTGTCAGGTGGGTCTGATCCTGTGATTACCAAAGCACCTGAGGGCGCTTGGACATCCGAGATCACGGATGCTGCTCTGAACTAAGTTTAAGCGTTTAAATTTGAACCGCGCCGTTGGGAGACCTGCGGCGCGGTTTTTTATGGGCGAACGCGAAGGTTAATGGGACGTTAATTATGACGCGTCTTAGAGCACGCGTCATGGATAACGCGTCTTGCACAACGCGTTGTTAAAGGTGGGTCTGATATTCATTCCTTTTATCAAAGCCTTGGGCGCTCCTGCGGCGTCACTTCTGCGCTCTCGACTTGTGATTCTGGCGTTTCGGTCTAGGGTCGCAGTAATTTTGCAGAATGGGAGCACCCTATCTATGAACGTTCTTTGGATCATGGCGGATCAACTGCGGTGGGATTATCTGTCGTGTTATGGGCACCCGCATTTGCACACGCCGAATATTGATAAACTGGCGGCGCGCGGTGTGAAGTTTGATCGCGCTTATGTGCAGTCCCCCGTGTGCGGGCCAAGTCGGATGAGCGCTTACACGGGGCGGTATACACGCAGCCATGGCGCCACATGGAATGGGTTTCCGTTGCGCGTGGGGGAGCCCACGTTGGGGGATCACTTGCGCGATATTGGGGTGCGGCCTGTGCTGGTCGGCAAGACCCATATGATCCCAGATTTAGAGGGTATGAAACGGCTGGGGATTGATCCAACGTCCGAAATTGGTCAGCGTGTGACAGAGTGTGGGTTTGAGCCATTTGATCGCGATGATGGGCTGCATCCGCACGGACCGTATGATCCAAACCCGCGGTATAATGCGTGGCTTAAAGAACAAGGGATTGCAGATGAAAACGGTTGGGAAGATCGGGCAAATGCTGCGCTAGATGCCGCTGGAAACCGCGTTTCGGGTTGGCTGATAGAGACCAACCATTTACCTGCGGATATTCCAGAAGAGCTCTCTGAAACGCCCTATATGACGCAGCGCGCCATGGAGTTTATGGAGAGCGCGGGAGAACAGCCATGGATGTGTCATCTGTCGTTTATTAAGCCCCATTGGCCCTATATCGTGCCGGCACCTTATAACGATATGTATGGGCCCGAACATGTCTTGCCGCCCATTCGCAGCGCGGCCGAGAAAGTAGATGCCCAGCCTGTGTTTGACGCTTACATGCAGACGCGGATTTG
>CAYWIR010000432.1:0-2507 GCA_964458375.1 uncultured Neptunicoccus sp. | reverse complement strand
TTGAACTGCTGCGGGGCCTGCGGCAGGGCGTAGAATTTGCCCGGGTGCAGACGGGACGGCACCAAAAAGTCGCGCGCACCTTCCGGGCTGGATGCCGTGATAATCGGCGTCTGGTATTCGCGAAACCCCTTGTCCCACATCCGTTTGCGCATGCTGGCCACCACGTCGGACCGCAAGCGCATGTTGTCTTGCATCTTTTCGCGGCGCAGATCGAGGTAGCGGTATTTCAATCGCGTGTCTTCGGGGTATTCCTGATCGCCAAACACCATCAACGGCAATTCAGCCGCAGCGCCCAAGACTTCCATATCGCGAATGAACACCTCAATCTCACCCGTGGGAAGGTTGTCATTCACAAGGCTTTCGTCGCGCGCCAGTACTGTGCCATCAATCCGGATACACCATTCAGACCGCACCTTTTCCAGCTCAGAAAACACAGGGCTGTCCGTATCCGCAATCACCTGCGTGATGCCGTAATGGTCGCGCAAATCTATGAACAACACGCCGCCGTGGTCGCGCACACGGTGGACCCATCCCGACAAGCGGACGGTTTCACCCACATTCGCGGATGTTAAATCCGCACAAGTCTGGCTGCGATAAGCGTGCATTTGGTCTGTCCTTTGAGGCGTATAAATTGGTCGCGTCGGTACACCGCGCGAGGCCTCAGAAGTCAAGCGAATATGGGAAAGCAGGCGCGATATGTCACCAAACTCATCCCCGTCAAAGCGGCTGAGACGTCGGTTCCATCCTGAATTCGAAAACACAGGCGGGATCACCGCGCGCTTCACAGGCGATTTCGCGGCACACCAAACGCGGATGGATAAGGGTGCTGAACAGTTTTTCCAGAAGGCCTGCGTGGAAATGGCACACATCCGTATCAGCCGTTTCGCCCACGACAACCGGGTTCCCCTCAAGCGTAAATCGGGATTCGCTTTCGACGATAAATGTGCCTGTCCCCGCAAAGGTCCACGCATTCTGGCGTGCAGTCTTTGCCAACAGCCACGCCCCGGTCGAACGGGGCATTTTGGCCAACATGGCCTGCGCACGCCGCGTGATATATTGCTCAATGATGCGCAGGGCCGCGCCTTCACCGGCCGTCCGGCTAATCTGTTCGAAGTCTTCGGGCCACAAACGCCGCACAGCTTGGTGCAAACGCGCAGCTTTGTCTTCGCGTACGGGTTCATCCACACTGGGCAGGCGGAACAACTGCGCATCTTTCAACGCAAAGTCCAAATTGTCCGCACCCATCACATCCTTGATCGCCTGCGCCATTTCAAGCACCACAAAAGGAGCCATAAACCCCGGTGTGCTGGGTCGGCGCAATGAAACTGTGGATGGTGCTGCCATGCGTTGGCACCCTTGCGTCAATAGGAAACACACCCATTTTCAGGGCGGCCTTAATATATAACGAAAATAAGGGACGCAGGCTTCGCACTGCAAACTTAAAGTGACAAATTTTATGTAAACCAATGTTTACACTCTGCTGTAGGGCGAAATTTTGTGCAGGTGCAGCAAAAATGACCTAATCCAAACCGCCCCGATGTTCCAGCCGTAAATTGAACCACCACGCAGTAAAAAAACTGCATGGGATCAACCGGACCCTGCCGTTCCCCCTTGCACCCATCCGCGCCATGCCTATAACGCGGACAATTTGCAAAATTAGGGGTGCTGCCATGCCAAAAAGAACCGACATCGAGTCGATCATGATCATTGGTGCAGGCCCTATTGTTATCGGTCAGGCCTGTGAATTCGACTATTCCGGCGCCCAAGCCTGTAAGGCGTTGCGCGAAGAAGGTTACCGCGTGGTTCTGGTTAACTCCAACCCTGCCACCATCATGACAGACCCTGGCTTGGCAGATGCCACCTACATCGAACCGATCACACCCGCCGTCGTCGCCAAAATCATCCTAAAGGAACGCCCAGACGCCCTGCTGCCCACGATGGGCGGTCAGACCGGATTGAACACGGCCCTCGCCGTGGATGAAATGACGATTGATCAGCTGTTCACCGGCGCCGACCTTGATGCGGTGCTGACAGAATTCGGCGCAGACGCTGCGCAAAAAACCATCCTTGAGGTCGCGCAGGTCGAAATGATCGGTGCAAAACGCGCCGCCATCGAAATGGCCGAAGACCGGCATTTGTTCCGCGAAGCGATGGACCGTCTTGGTATCGAAAACCCCAAGGCCACGATCGTCACCGCCCCCACCAAAGACAAAACAGCGCCGCGTGTAACAGACAAATTCGACATTCCCGCAGGCATCGCCATTGCGATGGACGCGTTAGAAGAAATCGGACTTCCCGCAATCATCCGCCCCGCCTTTACGATGGGCGGCACCGGTGGCGGCGTGGCGTATAACCGCGAAGAATACGAACACTTCTGCCGCACCGGCATGGAAGCTTCTCCTGTGGCACAGATCCTAGTGGATCAATCCCTGCTCGGTTGGAAAGAATACGAAATGGAAGTCGTGCGCGACACCGCCGACAACGCCATTATTGTCTGTTCCATCGAA
>CAYWIR010000431.1:0-2508 GCA_964458375.1 uncultured Neptunicoccus sp. | reverse complement strand
CCATGAAAGGGACGACATGAGCCGAGAGATTATCGCCATTCTGCGCGGAGTGACGCCAGATGAGGTTTTGCCGATTTCAGAGGCCATTCGCGCCGCTGGTATCGACAAGATAGAGGTTCCGCTGAACTCCCCCAATGCGTTTGACAGTATTGAAAAGCTGGTGGTGACCCATGGGGATGAAACGCTGATTGGCGCAGGGACGGTTTTAACAGTTGAAGACGTGCAGCGGGTGCAAAACGTGGGGGGCGCAATGGTGGTTTCGCCTGATTGCAATGTGGATGTGATTGCGAAAACCAAGGCGCTGGGGATGCAGTCTTACCCCGGTGTGTTGACCCCGACCGAAGCGTTTACAGCGCTGCGCACTGGTGCGGATGGGTTGAAGTTTTTTCCTGCGTCTTTGGTGGGGCCGTCGGGTTTAAAGGCGATGTTGGCTGTTCTGCCAACGGGGACCAAAACCTATGCGGTTGGCGGGGCTGGTCCTGATAATTTCGCAGATTGGTTTGCCGTGGGTGTGACAGGGTTTGGCATAGGCACGGCGATTTATAAGCCCGGTGATACCGTTGAAACCGTGGCGCAAAAAGCGGCGGCGATTGTGGCGGCCTATGATGCAGGCTGAGGTGTATGATGATCGCCCCTGTGCGTTGGGCGAGGGGCCGCTGTGGCATCCATTGCGCGAGGAACTGTTTTGGTTTGATATCCTAGGCAAAAAGCTGTTGTCCAAGGCGCAGGAATGGGCGTTTGACGAATATGTTTCTGCGGCGGGTTGGATTGATGCGGATCGGCTGTTGATTGCGAGTGAAACGGCATTGTTTGCCTTTGACCTGCGGGATGGATCACGGACGCATGTTGCAGATTTAGATGCGGATAATCCTGTCACGCGTTCAAACGATGGCCGCGCGGACCCACACGGCGGATTCTGGATCGGGACGATGGGAAAGACAGCAGAGGCAAACGCGGGGGCGATTTATCGGTATTATCGGGGTGAATTGCGCAAGCTGTTTGGCAATATTACGATTTCGAATTCCATCTGTTTTGCGCCCAGTGGTGATCGCGCATATTTCACCGACACGCGGTTGAAAAAAATCCTGTCCATCGGTTTGGACGCACAGGGATGGCCAACAGGGAACCCATCTGTTTTTGTGGATTTAAGCGAAGATGGTTTAAATCCAGATGGGTCAGTCGTGGATGCGGAAGGCTGCCTTTGGAATGCCCAATGGGGTGCGCATCGTGTGGCGCGATATGCAGCCGATGGAACTTTTCTGTCAGAGGTGGAAATCCCTGCGGCGCAAGCGTCTTGTCCTGCTTTTGGAGGGGCGGATTTGACGACATTGTTCGTCACTTCGGCGGCAGATGGGCTATCGGGACCGCATGACGGAAAGACGTTTGCCATCCAATTGGATGTGCAGGGACAAGCGGAACATCAGGTGATTTTATGAAGCGGACGCTCGGTTGTTGCTATTACCCAGAACATTGGCCCCAAGACATCTGGGCGGAGGATGCGGCGCGGATGGTCAAGGCGGGGCTGACGTGGGTGCGTATTGGGGAGTTCGCGTGGTCGAAGATTGAACCTGAGTATGGTCGGTTCGATTGGGCTTGGCTGGATGAGGCGATTGCGGTTTTGAACGCTGCGGGGTTGCAGGTTGTGCTTGGTACACCCACAGCGACTCCGCCACGGTGGATGCTGGATCGGCACCCCGATATGCTGGCGGTTGGGGCAGACGGGATGGAGCGTAAGTTCGGCTCACGTCGACATTATTGTTTCAGCCATGAAGGGTATGCGCGGGAGTGTGACCGGATCGTTGAGGCCGTGGCCAAACGGTACGGTAAACAGGTGGCTGCGTGGCAAACGGACAATGAGTATGGCTGCCACGATACGACCATCAGCTATTCAAATGCTGCGCGCAAAGCGTTTCAGGATTGGTGTGCGCAGCGCTATCAATCGCCAAGTGCGCTGAACGCGGCTTGGGGCAATGTGTTTTGGTCGATGGAATATGCGGAGTTCGATCAGATTGATCTGCCAAATTTGACAGTGACGGAACCGAACCCCGCGCATGTCTTGGCGTTTCGGCGGTTTTCATCAGATCAAGTTGTGACCTTTAATCGGCGGCAGGTGGAGATCATTCGCGCCCATTCGGATGCGCCCGTGTCGCACAATTACATGGGGCGTGTGACGGATTTTGATCATTTCGATGTGGGCGCAGATTTGGATATCGCCACTTGGGACAGCTATCCGCTGGGCTTCTTAGAGGACCGTGTGGGCGCCGATGCTGTGCGGCAGGCGGCCTATATGCGGCAAGGCGATCCTGATTTTCAGGCGTTTCACCATGATCTGTATCGCGCCGTGGGGCGGGGCCGTTGGTGGGTGATGGAACAACAACCTGGACCAGTGAACTGGGCGCCGTTTAACCCAGCGCCGCTGCCTGGAATGGTGCGCTTATGGACTTGGGAGGCTTTTGCCCATGGGGCGGAAGCGGTGTGTTATTTTCGCTGGCGGCAAGCGCCGTTCGC
>CAYWIR010000430.1:0-2511 GCA_964458375.1 uncultured Neptunicoccus sp. | reverse complement strand
CTTGTTTCCTGGATCATTGGGGGGACAAGTGGACGTTTCTGATCTTGCGGGATTTACTGGCTGGCCCGAAGAAGTTTAGCGGCTTTCTTGAAAGTGCCGAACCTTTACCAACGAACCTGTTGTCGAACCGTTTGGCGCGGTTGGTTGAAGGTGGATATGTTGTGAAAACACAATATCAAGATCGCCCGAAGCGGTTTGAATACGCAATGACAGGGGCAGGGCGCAGTTTAGTGCCTGTGATGCAAGGCATGGTCGAATGGTCAGAGGCGCATTTGGATGGGCTTGAAGACGCGCCTGTGGGGATTAAGCCGTTGAAGTCCAAACCTGTGCGCAAGGTGGCGCGGTTGCGTGTCGTGAAAAACGCTGCCCCCGTATCACAAGGTGCGTTCGATTTTTAAGGAATAGCCGCGTCACGATGGGTTCGTTGACGCAGGTTTTGAACAGCAAAGGGCCGCAGATCACTCTGCGGCCCTTTGGTATTCTGTACCAGTTGGTTTAGCCAAACACGTCTGTCAGCGCCTTGTCCATTGCGCCTGTGATGTGGTCGATGTCATCGGTTGTGGAAATCAACGCTGGCGACAGGCAGAGCGTGTTGTTGAGGCCCGGCAAGGACCGGTTGGTCATACCGATAATCACCCCTTGCGCCATACAGTTGGCGACGACCGCTGCGACCATCTTTTCATCTGCGGCTTCTTTGGTGCTGCGGTCTTTGACCAGTTCCGCGCCAAGGAACAGGCCTTTGCCGCGCACTTCACCGATGACGGAGTGTTTGTCCATCAGCTCACCCAGTTTGCCAAGACAGTATTCGCCCACATCAATGGTGTTTTGCAGCAGACCTTCTTCTTCGATGATCTTCATGTTTTCAATCGCCGCCGCAGGGCCAGCCGCACAGCCGCCGAATGTGGACACATCGCGGAAATAGGACATTGGATCGTCTGCATTGTCTTTGAACATGTCAAACACGGCTTCTGTGGTGACACAGCAGGAAATCGCGGCATAGCCAGAGGCCACGCCTTTGGCCATGGTCACGAAATCTGGCTGAATGCCGTAGTGTTGGTAGCCAAACCATGTGCCTGTACGACCCACACCACAAACCACTTCGTCGATGTGCAGCAGAATTTCGTACTTTTTACACAGCTCTTGGATGCCTTCCCAATAGCCTTTGGGGGGAACGATCACGCCACCACCCGCGGTGATCGGTTCTAGGCAGATTGCGCCGATTGTATCTGGGCCTTCGCGCAGGATCACCTCTTCGGTGGCTTTTACGCAGGCTGCACCGTATTGCTCGGCTGTGACGCCGTGCTGGTTGCGGTATTCAAGACAGTGTGGAACCTGCACAAAACCTGGGGTGAACGGGCCGTATTGCGCGTTACGCTCTGGCTGGCCGCCCGCAGACAGGGTTGCGATTGTTGTGCCGTGATAATCCCGTTCACGGAACAGGATTTTGTTCTTTTTGCCGCCGTGTTTGTTGTGGGACAATTGGCGCACCATTTTAAACGCCTTCTCATTCGCCTCGGAGCCAGAGTTCGCGTAGTAGACCCGGGTGAGGCCTGGCATTTTGTCTGTCAGCATCTTGGAAAAGATAGAGCCAGGAATAGAGCCAGCGGTTTGGGCGAAGTAGTTCATTTTCACCAACTGGTCGCGCACGGCATCGGCGATACGTTCGCGGCCATAGCCAACGTTTACTGTCCAAACACCGCCAGACACGGCGTCCAAATGCTCTTTGCCTTTTTGGTCCCAAACACGGTTGCCTTTGCCTTCGACGATGATGCGCGGGTCAATGGTTTCAAACGGTTTGTGCTGAATCAGGTGATGCCAAACGTGTGCGCGGTCGTTTTCAACGATTTCTTGAATGTCATTGGTGGTCATCGAGTCCATTTGAGGCACCTTTCAGTTGTTTGTGGAGGGGGCGTAAGTGATTCCACGCCGAGTGTTCTAAAATTTAACAAAGCTGAAAAAACGGATGGGCGATAGGGCCAGAGTTTTGGCCAGATAGAGCCAGATATGGCCCTAGTTCATATCAAGAGCTTTGGCCCGTAGGATTTCAAAAGGAATGGTTTCAAGCGTGTTGATGTGCGTGCTTTCCAAAACCACATGGGGCGCAGCGCCATTTGCATCGGCCTGCGCCCAGCGATCCGCACAAAGGCACCAGCGATCCCCCGCAGATAGGCCATCAAATCCGAACTCTGGACGTGGGGTAGAAAGGTCATTTCCCATAGATTTGGAAAAGTCGAGAAATGCATCCGTGAGCAAACAACAGACCGTGTGTTTGCCGTGATCCATGGGGCCCGTGTTGCAGCAGCCATCGCGGAAAAATCCTGTGACAGGATCGGTGGAACATGGTTTTAGCGTTTCGCCCAAAACATTCAGGCTGTCGTCCATATCTGCTTTCATTGAATCACCCATAAAAAAACGGCCACCTTGACGGTGGCCGCTTTCCAAGAATTTGTCACGTCAAATTAGTAGGTAACGGTTGTTTGGATCGCGTTTTCCAACATCACGTAAGCCCAG
>CAYWIR010000429.1:0-2523 GCA_964458375.1 uncultured Neptunicoccus sp. | reverse complement strand
TACGAAAACCACCCCTTCACACTAAAACTCGCCAAATCTGGCCGCAGTTTTGACATCCCCGCCGATAAAAACCCAACGGATGTACTGCTCGACGCAGGGGTTCAGATCGACGTGAAGTGTTCAGATGGCATCTGCGGCGTCTGCAAATGCAGTATCGTTTCAGGCGAAGTCGAACACCGCGACTTTGTTCTTTCCAACAAACAACGTGAAACCAGCCTGATCCTATGCCAATCCCGCGCGGCCAAAGCAGGTGCCACTTTGGAAATCGACCTCTGATGTTCAGCCAACACACCCAAACGTTTCACACAGACGCAAAAACAGTCTTCAACGCCTTCGCGACCTTGCCATCTGAATACAAATGGGGGGACGGAATGCTCTATGCCGACAGCACGACCAAACCGCCCAGCGCGGAAGGGGACCAACGCCTGATCTTGCGCGACGCAGAAACCGTGATTGAAGAATACACAGAAACCCTTGTTCAAATCGACGCGCCAAACACACTCGCACTCACCCTAACGCTGGACGATTTCGCAATGTCGAACTCCGCTCCTGCGGGCCACCTGCTGCCCGACGCGGAATCGTTAAATCGCGCTCGTGTCCGCATCAAAGAAGGCCGCGCAACAAATCTAACGCTCACACTGACGGTCGCCTCTCAAGGCGCGGACAGCATCGCGACACTCACCATCGCAACCACAGGTCAAACCGCCCCCAAACTCGGCGCTGGCTTGTTCAAACGGTTCACGTCAAATCCTTCCCAAACCCTACTGGAATGGTTGGCATCACGCCTTGACGCACCCGCCACACTGCGATCTTAAAACGCCTCTGCCGCATCCACTAACAGGGTTTCACGTCCAATGCGGCGTGCCTTGGCCTGGCAATGCTTGCTGCGCCATATGCGGTGTTTGATAATCAAGACCGTGAGCATCGCAAAAGCCGATCACCCATTGATCATCCATCAACAGAAATCCCAAAACTGACCCCTGAAAATCCACATCAGCGGCCCGTGCGCGCAAATCATCGGCACTTGCCCCACTGGCCCCCAGAAAGACATCCCGCAAATCGTCATTCCCTACGATCCAACCAAGCGCCTGTAACGCAATAACTTCTGCCGCTTCTGGGGTCATTTACTGATTATCCAACTCAATTTTTATTCATTTAGGAAAGGTTTCATTAATACCTTTCGCGTTTCTTGTCCTTACACGACTCGCCCGCCGCATTTCAACCGAATCGGCATTCGGACACAGCCAAAGGATACCGCCATGCCAGGTCGCGTACTGGTTTTTGATCCCATTGTCACAAACAGAATCATGCTCAAAGCACAGCTTTCCATTGATTTTTTCGATGTGACTCTGGCGTCCGACATGGCCGAATTACACACCCACATTCAGCATAACACTCCTGATCTTATCCTGATCTCTTATCACGCAGATCGCGGCGCCAGCTTTGATGCAGTTCAGTGGCTGCGCGCAAATAAGGTGTCTGCCTATATCCCACTCGTTTTCTTACAAACCTCTGGCGACAGCTCCGTTTGGGATGAATCCCATGACCTGATGGTGGACGATGTGCTGCAATACCGCGCACCGAAATGGGTCATGGCGTCTCGACTAAATCTCCTTATTCGCGGCAAGGAAAAGCTGGACGCCATTGTCGCCCAAAACCGCACCATTGCTGATATGGGCTTTGCTGAACCCGCACACACTTTCCCGCCCACGCTACCGCGTCCGATCACACTTGATCTGTCAAACACCTTTGCGGGGGCGGACCCCCGCGCCCAATCAGCACTGATCGCCCGCCTGTCACGGGATTTCCCAAACTTAAAACTGCGCACCGATCTATCGCCAAACAAATGCACAGCCCACGCCGATCTCACGCTCATTGATCCCGCAACCCTTGGGGCAGAGCCTGCTTTTGCCCAAATGGTATCGCTGCGCCGTCAACAAACCTGCGCCCCGCGTATGCTTTTCATCAGCCCGAACCATCACCACACAACCATCCAACGGGCACTCGAACTTGGCGCGAACGATTTTACCATGCCCGAACCCAGCGTGTCCGAGCTCGCCTGCCGCATCCGCCGCATCCTGTGGCACAAACAAATGGAACATCACGCCGAAAAATCCGTGTCCAAACACCTGCAATCGGCCTTAATCGACCCTCTGACAGGGCTCTATAACCGCAGATACGCCTTGCAATACCTGAACCAAATCCTCACCGACCCGACCCCGAAAAAGGCAACGGTGACCGCAATGGTCGTGGATCTGGACCGATTTAAAACCATCAATGATACCTACGGTCATTTGACCGGGGACACAGTGATCCGCCAAACCGCACAGCGTTTGAAACAGAACATCCGCTCGGCTGATCTGGTGGCCCGTTTGGGTGGCGAAGAATTTCTGATCATCCTCAAAGACGCCAGCGGCGAACGCCTGCGCACCATTGCCGAACGGTTGCGCCGCGAAATCTCAACCAAATCGTTTCTCGCAGACGATGGAAACGCCATTGCCGTTTCCGCCAGCATCGGGGTCA
>CAYWIR010000428.1:0-2528 GCA_964458375.1 uncultured Neptunicoccus sp. | reverse complement strand
ACAGGCGGCGCAAAGCTAAGCCTGCTGGATGGCGCAAACGCCAAGATTGACCCAGAACAGTTTGCACAAATGGCATCAAATGTTGGCAGCGCGGGCGTTCACAACATTCAACGGGGTGCCATTTCGATCACGAATGTAACCGAACGCGGCTCCATCTACACCTGCGACGAAATTGCGACCCTGTGTAAAACGGCAAAATCCATGGGCATGGGGACCCATCTAGACGGCGCACGTTTCACCAACGCCATGGTGGCACTCGATTGCACACCTGCGGAAATGACATGGAAAGCAGGCATTGACGTTGTCAGCTTTGGCGGTACTAAAAACGGTCTCTTGGGCGTCGAAGCCGTAATCATCTTTGATCCTGCCAAAGCCTGGGAATTTGAATTGCGCCGCAAACGGGGCGGGCACCTGTTTTCCAAGCACCGTTATCTGTCTGCCCAGATGGAGGCGTATTTGACGGATGATCTATGGATCAATCTGGCGAAGCGGGCCAATGCCGCAGGGGAGCGGCTAGAAGCAGGGCTGACCCAGATCAACAGCTTTGAAATGACCCACCCTCGCCAAGCCAACATGCTGTTCTGTCAAATGTCCCGTGCCGCGCACAATCGCGCTGTGGAGGGTGGTGCTATGTACTACATGGACCATTCTGACGGGCCAGATGACGAACTGATCCCGTGCCGCCTTGTGTGCAGCTGGTCCACAACGGACGCTGAAATCGATCAATTCGTGGCGCTCGCTAAGGGTTAAAGCCCCCAGAATGCCCGCAGTTTTGCAGCACATTCGCCGTGGTGCGTGATCGGCAGCATATGCCCCGCACCCTCTAGCATGTCGCCCTGCCCAAGGGGCATAGTGGTCGAAATCAGCTCTGTGAGAGCTTCCATAATCGCAGGGCTGTCTGACCCATGCATGACAAGCGTGGGCATATCCAAATCGCGAATGGCATCCAGCCTCACGCGCATCGGCCCGTCATGGATGATCCCATCTGCTTGCGCTGGGATTAACCACATACGGCTTGCCATCACGTCTTTGGCCACATCAGGCAAGGCGTCCCATTCCCCGGGCAATCCCCAACGGGTCAAAAACGCTTCGGCAGCGCTCATCATATCGCCCCGTTCAACCGCATCATAAAATGGACGCTCTTGTTCTATGTTCACCGAAAAGGCCGTGTGCCCCACATCCTTCAACAACCCAAAATAAACGGGATCAAACAGAACGATGGAACGCACAAGATCAGGCCGCTGCACCGCCAAGGCCAAAACCACTGTACCGCCAAAAGAATGCCCAACCACATCTTGCGGCCCACCAGTTTGTTCAATCTCGGCGATGCAGGCCTCCACACATTGCGCATGATAATCGCGATCCATATCGGGTAAGGCGGACTTCCCCTGTCCGGGCAGATCAATGGCGGCCATAGTCATGTCAGCTTCAAAATGGCGCATCAACGGCAGCAGGCTTTTGCCAGACGACAATGAACAATGTGCAAAGAACGCTTTACGCGGCCCATTCCCTGCACGGCGCACGACAATCCCATCCATTGGATTATTCCTGTTCTGACAGGTAATCATCCAAATAGCTTAAACGATCCTGCCCCCAGAACATTTCATCGCCCACCACATACATCGGTGCGCCAAACACACCCTTTTGAATGGCCTCTTCAGTGTTCTTTTCAAAGGTTTCAGCACCGCTCAGCATACCACTGTTGGCCAGTTCAGGATCAAACCCGTTTTCTTCCAAAAGCGCACGCACAACGGCATCATCCCCCACATCGCGTCCTTCTGCCCAACACGCACGCATAAACGCATGTGCCAAGCCTCCCAGATCACCGCCACCTGCATTTTGCGCCGCGATCAACGCGTAACAGCTTGGTGCAGGGTTGGTTGGAAAGAACGCTGGCTTTAATGCGATCGGCAGGCCCTTGCGTTTGGCAACGCGGGCCAGTTCTTGGAACCGATAGGCCTGACGCGCTGGGTGACGATCCGCTGGGGCAACCCCACCTGTGGCTGAAAAGACCTGAAACAGATTGCACGGTTTATACGTGATCGTTGCATCGTGCTTTTTGGCAATCTCTTCCAATTCCGTTCCCGCCAAGTAACAAAACGGGGAAAGCGTAATCATGTAGTAATCGATATGGGCCATTTAGGGCCTCCCTAATGATAATTTAAACCTGATTAACCCGCCAAAGCACCTATGCAAACCCCCGTTGAATTGCTAATCCCTCGCGTAACAAAACTGTTGCGAACTGCTGCGTGACAGTTGGAACATTGCCGGGGAGCAACTGCCATGAATTCCATCGTCGAACCGAAACTTATCGCGGGCAACTCCAACCAGTCTTTATCCGAAGCCATTTCGCGTCGTATGTCGATGCACCGCGGCAAAGCGGTTAAGCCTGTGGATGCACGGATTGAACGGTTCAACGATCAGGAAATTTTTGTCGAGGTTTATGAAAACGTCCGTGGCGAGGATATGTTTATCATCCAATCCACATCAAACCCCGCCAATGACAACCTGATGGAACTGCTGATTAT
>CAYWIR010000427.1:0-2533 GCA_964458375.1 uncultured Neptunicoccus sp. | reverse complement strand
TGGCTGGCAAAGTCGAAGATATGATCAACACAGTGGTGCGCCAAATCGCGTTCTATGATTTTGAATGCAAACTACACGCCGCGCGCGGCGATGGTGAATTGACTCCCGATGACATCAACGCGCTTTGGATGTCCGTTCAGGGGGAATCTTTGGGGCCCGTGTTCGACTTTATGGACGGCTACGAGACCTTTTGGGGCTACATCCCCCATTTCGTGCATTCCCCCTTCTATGTCTACGCCTATGCGTTTGGCGACGGATTGGTGAACGCCCTTTATGCGGTCTACGAAGAAATGGGCGAAGATTTTAAAGACAAATATTTTGACATGCTGCGCGCGGGCGGGTCCAAACACCACACTGAACTGCTCGCGCCGTTTGGATTGGATGCATCAGATCCTGCCTTCTGGGCCAAAGGCCTTGGCATGATCGAAGGCATGATTGATGAACTCGAAGCAATGGAAGTCTAATCTCTTGCCGCCAAGTTCAGACGCGCCAAAAACCGCGTCTTTGCTTTGTTCAAACTCCGGGGGAGGCGCAGTCGCGCCGGGGGCAGCGCCCCTTATTGGCTTTGGGTATATGTCCTGACCGTTTGCGCATAGGAACGGTCAGGATTCTAATCCAGCTCGGTCCATGGCCACGGTTTTACCTCTGATGCCGCAGTCTGATACCGCGTGGCTTTGGCCACCCAAATACCGACATCTGTGCCAAGTTCGGCAATACGTTCATTGGGTTGTTTGTTGTTGATCAACATGATCACCGCCTGAAGAACCACCAAAACACCGATCAGCGTGGTTGCGAAACTCATCATGAACCAAATGATCACAACGTAAACCAACCGCGTGAACAGGTTCTCACCGACAGGGTCTTCCGGTTTACGGTGTGACGTATTTTCAGGCATCACATCATCGAATTCGTGGGGGTCCGCCATTTGGCTGTCTCCTATCTGCGCGAAAGTCTAAGGTGCCTTTGCTTTGGCATAAACTGCATCAATCATGGTTTGTGTGCGCATGGCATCTTCAAGTGTCCAAGCGAACGGCGTGTCGGTTTGTATTGCGCGACAAAACGCTTCGACCTGCGTCTTGTATTGCCAATCCGCCGGGAAACGGAACTGCTGTTCCCCTTCCCCATTGCGCAATTCGATCCGCGCTTCACCAAAAATCATCGGGTTAAACGGCGCGCTTAGGCGCAGCCAGCCGTCTTCACCGTGAAACAGCATTTCTTGAAACGGATGAAGCCGCATCGAATTCACCCAATGCGCTGTAAACCCGTCAAATCGCGCGGACACGCGTGCCAACACATCCACATCGTTTTCAAACGTCAAATCGGCATGCGTAATGGCGCTCGGCGTTTGCCCGGTCACAAACAAGGTCGATCCATAGGTATAGACGCCAATATCAGGCAGCGCGCCGCCGCCGTGTTTCGCATGATTGCGAATATTGGCCGTGTCTGATGCGTTATTATAGGTAAATGTGCCCTCGACATGGCGCAGCGGCCCAATGGCGCCGGATTGCACCAATTCACGGGCCTTTTGCCACTGTGGGTGATGCACGATCATGTAGGCTTCGCTGACTTGCAATCCGGTTTCGTCCCGTTTGGCGATCAGCGGTGCTATGTCATCCGCCTTCAGGGCAACGGGTTTTTCAACCAAGACATGCTTACCCGCATCAAGCGCCTTTAGGCTCCACTCGATATGCATATCATGGGGCAACGGGATATAGACCGCATCAATCTGCGGGTCAGCCAACAAATCATCATAGCTGCTATGGATCACAAGATCAGGGTTCAGCGCCTGAAACGGGCCTGCTTTGCTTGGTGATGATGTAGCCAGCGCCACCAACTTTGACCCCGCGGCCCGGTGGATGGCGGGGGCCATTTCGTTGCCAGCAAACTTCGATGCCCCTAGAATGCCCCATCGGATAGCTTTGCTCATCGAAATCCCTCACCATTTGCAAGCCCAGCTTGCCAAAACGCGAGCGCAATGAAAAGGGCGCGCACCCGTCGGTCCGCGCCCTTGTATGTCGCCTTAGGCGACGCTTAGCATTCCCTTTTCACGAGCCAATGTTTGCATCTTCTTTTGCAGTTTTTCGAACGCGCGGACTTCGATTTGGCGGATGCGCTCTCGGCTCACGTCATACTGGCCGCTCAATTCTTCCAGCGTTACCGTTTTTTCCGCCAAACGGCGCTGCATCAGAATGTCCTTTTCGCGATCGTTCAGAACACCCATGGCTTCGGCCAATAGTTCACGGCGGCTTTCCAATTCGTCTTTGGCTTCGTAATCACCGGCTTGATCAGCGGATTCGTCTTCCAGCCAATCCTGCCATTGCATTGTGCCTTCACCTTCGGACCCGACGGTCGCATTCAGCGACGCATCCCCACCGGACAAACGGCGGTTCATCGAGATCACTTCAGCTTCGGTCACGCCCAGATCAGTGGCGATACGCTTCACGTTTTCAGGACGCAGATCGCCCTCTTCCAACGCGCCGATCTTGTTCTTGGCCTTGCGCAGGTTGAAGAACAATTTCTTTTGCGCGCTTGT
>CAYWIR010000426.1:0-2544 GCA_964458375.1 uncultured Neptunicoccus sp. | reverse complement strand
CGCTTGGATCATGGCACCGCGCAGATTAGAACTTGGGAAACAGTTTTAGGAGACGTATTCATGTCCGTTAGACCCGTAAAATCCACCCGCCAAGCGCAACCAACCATGGAAGGCGCTGGCGTGCATTTGCACCGCGCCTTTGGGTTTCAAGACCCATCAGAGCTGGACCCGTTTTTGCTGTTTGACGACTTTCGCAACGAGATGCCAGAGCATTACGCACAGGGGTTTCCATGGCACCCACATCGCGGCATTGAAACCATCACCTATGTTTTATCTGGCGAAGTAGACCACGCCGATAGTCTTGGAAATGAAGGTAAATTGGCGGCGGGTGACGTACAATGGATGACCTCGGGCCGCGGAATTTTGCACCAAGAAATGCCCCGTGGAAACGCCAAAGGCCAAATGCATGGCTTTCAGCTGTGGGCCAACTTGCCCCGCGATTTAAAGATGACCGAACCGCGTTATCAAGATGTGGAGGCCAAGGAAATTCCTGTGATACAAGAAGATGACGGGACTGTTGTGAAAGTGATCGTCGGTGATTTCTGGGGCAAGACAGGGCCAGTGGACGGCATCGCGGCAGACCCGCAATATCTGGACGTCTTTGTTCCTGCGGGGGTCAAGAAAACCCTGCCCGTGGACACATATCGCCGCGCGTTTGCTTATGTCTTTGAAGGGGCTGGTGCCTTTGCGGGGGCGTCTGATCCAACGGGTGTTCTGCTTGAAAAAGAGGTTATGGGCGAAGAAGTGAACATTCGCGATCTTTCGGGCAACAGGACGTTGGTGAAGTTTGACACGGGCGACAGTGTTACCGTGCAAGCAGGGGAAGAAGGCATTCGGTTCCTTCTGATTTCAGGCAAACCCATCGAAGAGCCCGTAGCCTGGCACGGGCCGATTGTTATGAACACGCAGGAAGAATTGCAAACAGCGTTCAAAGAGCTGCGCAACGGGACCTTTATTCGCCCTGCGCATTGATGCGCTGGGCTGTTCCTTAAAAGACTAAATTGCGCCCAGCCATTTCAGCAGGGCGTAATACACCACGCCAAACATCATTAGATTGATGACCAAAACACCGAGCCAGTTTATCCGCTCGCGTGTTTTGTCGCGGGCGATATCGACGCGGTCGAACGCTTTGCGCTGGTTTTGCACAATTGACTTAACCCGTTTGTGATCCACTTGGCCACGGCGACGGGGGTGGGCGATCCGCTTTTGCGTTTCTTCCAGATAGGCCACATCCTCGGCCACACCACGGGGCAAACGACGCCCCGCACGACGCAATTTCTGGGTCAAAGACCCTTTCTTTGCTTTAAATTTATCCGACACCATAGCGTCGATTTCGGCCTTAGCCGTTTCAATTACTTCGTTACTCACAGGTCATATCCCCCCAAAGGATACTTCAGAGGTAAGTACTTCTTTAACGATTCTCAAGTCATGCGGGCTCGCGTGTTTAAAGGTGTGGTTTTTGAGCCAGTTCAGGTTGACGGTTGGTTTTACAGGCCAAGTCAGCCGATACAAACTTGGGGTCGAGCATGATTGAGCCTGCCAGCACATCACATCCTGTGGCCCGTTTGATGGCGTTGATAGCAAAGGCCATGTCATCGTCAATCGCACTCGTCCCCATGCGAATGGCCACGGCTGCGCCGTTTTCGGCAAAGACGGCAAAATCTGACGCCCGTGTTGTCACAATGTCCCCACCAACCACGCTGTTCTGGGTCGGAAGCTGAGAACAGGCCACGGTGCCAACCGCCAAAATTGTGAAAAATCCCACACGCATCACGAACTCCTTTTCGATGGAGTAAGTTTGCCCCCTTGGGCTTAACCGCACGCTAAATAGGGGCTTTAAAGTGTCAAAAATTTAAATCAATCGGGCCAATCGTTCGATTTTGAACAACAGAATGGGCGCGATTGAATGGCTTGATTGGCTGCGCAACAGGGCGTAACGATTTGTGCATAACGGAGGAGACAGAAATGAAATACGTAATTTGGATCGCCATGGCGATTTTGACGCTGATGATGTTCTCAGGTGGTGTGTTGAAGCTGATGGGGAACCCAATGGTAACGGCGAGCTTTGCCGCACTTGGCCTGCCCGCGATATTTGGCACGTTTATTGGCGCGTGCGAAGTTGCAGGGGCGATCGGCATTTGGCTGCGCAAAACATCCCTGCTAGCGGCAATCGGCCTCGCGATCATTATGGTTGGTGCGATTTACTATCACGTCACATTGACGCCGATTGCAGAGGGTATCCCTGCCTTGGTGGCATTGGCCTGTTGTGGGCTAATTATCTCGCGGCGCGGGACTGGGATTATCGGTTAACCAAATTTGGCGCGCGCCTTTCGGGGCGCGTGCTATTTCTTCTTCACAAACTCGGTGAGGATGACAATGCGCTGACTTTCGACACGCCCTTCGATATGGGCAGGGTTGTCGAGCACGACTGAAATGCCACGCACGGCGGTTCCGCGTTTGGCGGTAAAGCCACCGCCTTTGACAGGCAAGTCTTTGATCAGAACAACAGTATCGCCGTTGGCCAAAGGAACCCCATTGCTGTCG
>CAYWIR010000425.1:0-2588 GCA_964458375.1 uncultured Neptunicoccus sp. | reverse complement strand
CCCGCGTGGGTGAAGAACGCCTTTGGCGTGTCGTAATGTGTTGGCAAGGTCCGCAAGAAATCGCGGTGGGCGGCGGGAACTTTGGCAATTGCTTCGGCTTGGATTTCGTCTTCTTGTTCATGAGACAGCCCTGTGATGCCGTAGCTTTCGAGCGTGGTGAGGCCGCCCAATCTTGGATGCAACCACGTAAGGTCGGTGCGCAAAATCGGGTCTTGGGCTTTGTGGTCAATAAACAGGGTCATCATGCGGTCATGGTTGCCCTTTAGTGTGATCCAAGGCTTACCCGCCGCAACCCCGTCGATCAGATACTCGATGACCCGTTTGCTTTCAAAGCGGCGGTCCACCAGATCGCCGATGTGGATGATTTGGTGTGCGTCGGTGGGATTCAGTTTCAGGTCATCAGCCACCCGTGCATGGATCATTTCCAATTGGTCCATATCGCCGTGGATGTCGCCAATCGCGTAAAGCGTGGTCATATTTGGGTTCCTTGCATGAAAGCGAAGTGTTAGCGTTTTCATATGCAGAGATTGACTGAATTTGAACCCCTCCTTCCCGCAGAACTGAAATTGGTTGAACTGGCTGGCTCTGGCACGCGGGTAGAGATCGGGGATGGGAAACTGCCAAGCGCAGAAGCTGTAGATGTGGAAATCCGAGCGGGATTGATCCGATTGATCCTGCTGGGGTTGGACCCTGCGGCGGTGCCCCATGCCAAGGGCATCCGTGTGCGCGGGGCGCGGATTACAGGGGTGTTGGATTTTCAGGGGGTGGATTGTGAAAACGATCTGAGCTTGTCGCGCTGTGTGATCGACAATGCACCCGTGTTTGTGAATGCGCAGATGCGCGGCGTGTACCTGTCTGGATGCAGCTGTGCAGGGATCAGTGCGGACAATGCGGTGTTTGAAGGGTCCGTATACCTGCGCAATGGCTTTGAAAGCACGGGTGAGATTTCAATGCCAGGTGCGCGGATCAGGGGTGATTTGCAAATATGTGATGCACGGATCGATGGGGATGGTCGTGCGGCGGTGTTCGCAAATTCGATCCGTATCGGTGGGTCTGTGTACCTCGGCGATTATCCTTATGACAACGCGGACACGCAGTTGCATTCGGTCGGGGCGATTGTGCTGTCGAATGCAGACATTGAAGAGGATTTCTATTGCCGTAACGTGGCCATTTCATCGCCGACGTTAGGTGCACAGGTGGTGATTGATGGGGCCGAAGGGGACAACGTGATCGCGTTGTCGATTGCGCGGGCGGATGTTCGGGGTGTTTTGTATTTCAAGAACAATCAGATTTCGGGCGGGATCGTCAATTTTTCAGGCGCGCAGACGCGACGGTTGAACGATGAGCCGATGGGCGTTGGAAATGGGCAGGCCATTCGGCTTGATGGATTTGAGTATCAGGATTTTGCACAGCATACGGACGTGAGTGTGGAGGCGCGGTTGGACTGGCTGTCGCGGCGTCCCGAAGGGATCGAGTTTCGATCGCAACCCTATGAGCAGTTGGCGCGGGTGTTATACCGCATTGGGCATCGCGATGATGCAGAGCTGGTGCTGATCGAGAAGGAAAAGTTTCAACGAGCCGCAAACCGAGAGTTGGTGGATGGAGGCATGTGGGTGGCCATGGCGATCCGCGATGCGCTGGGGGGGCTTATGATCGCCTATGGCTATCGCCCTGCGCGGGTGATCGTTTGGGCGCTGGTTCTGTTGGTGGCGTTGGGCCTGTATTTTCATAAGACGTGGCAGGTTGGGGACATGACTCCTGCGGCTGCGCCGATTCTGGTGTCCGCTGGATGGGTGAGCGCGACTGAGACGCATCCCGAAAACCCCGGTGCGTATTGGGCATCAAAAGGGCAGGCAGGGCAGGATTACGAAACGTTTGAGGCGTTTGCCTACGCCGCTGACTTGCTGATCCCGATTGTGAATTTGGGGCAAGAGGACGCGTGGGGGCCGAGCACATCGCGCAGCGATTGGGGGTGGCACGGCTGGTGGATTCGCTGGGTTGCGAAGATCATGGGCTGGGTGATTACAGCGCTGGGCGCGGCGGCGGTGACGGGGGTTATAAGAAGGGGGTAAGCGTATGAAGTGGGAAATTCCGTTCGTTTTGGTTTTGCTTTCTGCTTGTCAGGGTTCGAAGGAAACCGTCACGGTGCCACTAAACGCGTCACACGCTCTGAATTGGACATGCGAGAAGCTGGCGCAAGACTATAGAGAAAATCCAAAGGCCAATTCGGCTCTTTGCAGTGGTTACGATCGGAATGGGTGGCCTATTGACGGTGCAAAAATTAGCCTACCAGAGAATTGGTGAATACAGGTCTGGCCGTCAGGGGACCATTTCGAATGCTCTGCCAACTTATGTGCTTGATTGAAAGTGGGTCTACCCCAGCGTTTTAGACCCAACATCCAGAAACTTCTTCCGCCGTGCTTTGCGCAGGGTGTCTGGTTTCTTCTTTTCGAGTTCCGTGACCATGGCAATAAGCGCGGATTTCACGTTGCTGATAGTGTCGGCCTTGTGCCGTTGTGCGCCGCCGATGGGTTCGGGGATGACAACGTCGGCAACGCCAAGCTGGCTGAGGTCTTGGGCGGTGAGGC
>CAYWIR010000424.1:0-2590 GCA_964458375.1 uncultured Neptunicoccus sp. | reverse complement strand
TCATCGGCCTGTTCGGTGCATGGAAGGCGGCGCAAAACGCCCTCCTGATTTCCGCATTGTCTACCGATGCGATCATGGGCTCCACCGCCCCTTTGCAACCTGAAATCCACGCATTGCGCGGCCACCGTGGCCAGATAGAAGCCGCCGATTGTATGCGAAACTTGCTCGACGGCTCCGAAATCCGCGAAAGCCACGTTGACGGCGACACCCGCGTCCAAGATCCCTACTGCATCCGCTGCCAACCACAGGTCACAGGCGCCGCGCTCGACATCCTGCGCCAAGCTGGAACCACACTTGAAATCGAAGCAAACGCCGCAACAGACAATCCCCTTGTGCTGACCGATGCGGACCTCATCGTGTCAGGTGGCAACTTTCATGCAGAACCCGTTGGCTTTGCCGCAGATATGATCGCCCTTGCGGTGTCTGAAATCGGTGCAATCGCCCAACGCCGCGTGGCCCTGATGGTTGACCCAACACTCAGCTTCGACCTGCCGCCCTTCCTCACACCAGAACCGGGCCTCAACTCTGGCCTTATGATTGCCGAGGTGACCACCGCTGCTTTAATGTCTGAAAACAAACACTTGGCAAACCCTTGCGTCACGGACAGCACCCCAACCTCCGCCAACCAAGAAGACCATGTTTCCATGGCCGCCCATGGTGCCCGCCGCCTTACTCCGATGGTGACCAACCTCAACAACATCCTCGCCGTCGAACTGCTGTGCGCCGCCCAAGGCATCGAATTTCGCGCGCCCCTTCGCACCAGTTCTCCGTTGCAAGACAGCATCAAAATCCTGCGCAAATCGGTGCCCCCCATCGAACAAGACCGCTACCTCGCCCCCGACATAGAAACCGCCGCGAAACTCGTCACCAGCGGCGCGCTTACACAAAACACTCCCCTGCCAACACTCTAGGAGCCATCATGAACGACCGTAAAAATGCCCGCGATATTTTCCCGCCCACTGGCCCCGACTTCACCGCCAAATCTTGGCTGACCGAGGCACCCATGCGGATGCTGATGAACAACCTGCACCCAGATGTGGCCGAAAACCCGCATGAATTGGTTGTGTATGGCGGCATTGGTCGCGCAGCGCGGTCATGGAAAGACTTTGACGCCATGGTCGCCACGCTCAAAGACCTCGAAGATGACGAAACCATGATCGTTCAATCAGGCCGCCCCGTTGCTGTCATCCAAACCCACACCGATGCACCACGCGTACTGATTGCCAACTCCAACCTTGTGCCTCATTGGGCCAATTGGGATCATTTCAACGAACTCGATAAAAAAGGCCTGATGATGTACGGTCAAATGACCGCTGGCTCTTGGATTTACATCGGGACCCAAGGCATCGTCCAAGGCACTTACGAAACCTTCGTCGAAGCAGGCCGCCAGCATTATGGCGGCGACCTCACAGGCAAATGGATCCTAACAGGCGGATTGGGCGGCATGGGTGGTGCCCAACCGCTTGCTGCAGTGTTCGCGGGGGCCTGCTGCCTTGCGGTCGAATGCAATCCTGAAAGCATCGACTTTCGCTTGCGCACAAAATACCTCGACGAAAAAGCCGACACGCTCGACGAAGCCCTCGCCATGATCGAAAAATGGACCAAAGCGGGCGAAGCAAAATCCGTCGGGCTTCTTGGCAACGCCGCTGACATTTTCCCCGAACTGGTGCGCCGTGGCATCCGCCCTGATATGGTCACCGACCAAACCTCTGCCCATGATCCCATCAACGGCTACCTCCCCCAAGGCTGGACCATGGCGCAATGGCGCGACAAACGGGAAACAGATCCCAAAGCCGTAGAAAAGGCCGCCCGCGCATCCATGAAAACCCAAGTTCAAGCGATGGTGGAATTCCACAACCAAGGTATCCCAACACTCGATTACGGCAACAACATCCGCCAAGTCGCCCTCGAAGAAGGTCTCACAGACGCCTTCGCTTTCCCGGGGTTTGTGCCTGCCTACATCCGCCCGCTGTTCTGCCGTGGCGTCGGCCCATTCCGCTGGGTCGCCTTGTCTGGCGATCCTGAAGATATCTATAAAACTGACGCCAAGATGAAGGAATTGTTCCCCGAAAACAAACACCTACACAACTGGCTCGACATGGCAGGCGAACGCATCGCTTTCCAAGGATTGCCAGCTCGCATCTGCTGGATCGGGCTTGGCGATCGGCACAAAGCAGGCCTCGCGTTCAACGAAATGGTCAAGAACGGCGAACTAAAGGCCCCCGTCGTCATTGGCCGCGATCACTTGGATTCAGGTTCCGTTGCCTCCCCCAATCGCGAAACCGAAGCGATGAAAGATGGCTCTGACGCGGTATCCGATTGGCCGCTCCTGAACGCTATGATCAACACCGCCAGCGGGGCAACATGGGTGTCACTCCACCACGGCGGCGGTGTGGGCATGGGCTTTTCCCAACACGCAGGCATGGTCATTTGCGCCGACGGCACAGATGACGCCGCCCGCCGCTTGGAACGTGTGCTTTGGAACGACCCCGCCTCTGGTGTCTGGCGTCACGCCGATGCGGGCTACGCCCAAGCCGTCGAATGCGCCCGCGAAAATGGCCTCCGCCTGCCAACAATTTTGGGAAATTAA
>CAYWIR010000423.1:0-2591 GCA_964458375.1 uncultured Neptunicoccus sp. | reverse complement strand
CTTCGGCGCTGCGATGACAGTGGATCAGCTTTTGTTTAGGGTTTGGCACGTTCAACAAGGTCCAACCATCTGTGAGGATTTCACCAAAGCGGACGTTCACGGCCAAAATGACATCGGCGTTTGATAGCGCGTCACGCAGATGGGGCGGCATACCAAAGGATGCGTCACCAATGAAATGCGGGCCCCGATTGTCGATCAAATCTTGGCTGCGGAACACGGTGGCAACGGGGATATTTGTCTTTGTAGCAAAGGCCGAGAGGGCCGCCCTGCCCGCATCTGTCCAGCCACCACCGCCGACAACCATGACTGGGGACTTGGCGCTATTGAGCAGGTCCGCTGCTTGGGCAACGGCGCCCATATCGGGTGCGGGGCGGAAGGATTTGACGGGTTTGCAGGGTTCGGCGTCCGTTTGGTCCGTTAGCATGTCTTCGGGTAAGGCGACAACCACGGGACCGGGGCGACCAGATGTGGCCATTTGAAAGGCGCGCGCGACCAATTCTGGAATGCGATCGGCACTGTCAATTTCAGTAACCCATTTTGCAACAGAACCAAAAAACGCCCTGTAATCAATCTCTTGAAATGCTTCGCGGTCGCGCATGTCGCGGCCGATTTGGCCCACGAACAAGATCATTGGGCTGCTGTCTTGCATGGCGGTGTGCACACCGATGGAGGCGTTCGTGGCCCCTGGCCCACGGGTGACAAAACAGATGCCCGGCTTGCCCGTGAGCTTGCCAAAGGCTTCGGCGGCGAAACTGGCGCCGCTTTCATGGCGTGTGGTGATCAATTTCAGTTGGTTTTGAACATCATAGAGCGCATCGAGCACGGCCAAATAGCTTTCGCCAGGAACGCCAAAAGCGGTATCAACACCTTGTTCTAAAAGGCATTTTACAAGAAGCTCGCCACCCGTTCTTGTCACCATTGATCAAAGCCCTTTTTCTTTCAACTTTCCTTAGAATGTGTGACAGACCTCACTTTATTTTCAACCCGAAAATATATTGTGCCCTTAGCCAAACGCATTAGCGGATTGACTGGTAGGTTCGGGGCAAAGTTCTTCCCGGTTCATAATGTCCCGAACCTGCATTAACTTTTGCAAAAATCCTTACGCAACACAAAAAGCAAACCACCCAGAAACAGGGGTCCCCTAGGTATGGGTGTCGTGTTGCCAAGTGTTGCCAATTTCAACTGTTAAGTTCGTTGCGTTTAAACAAAATAAATCTATCGTTCCCCTATGACAGGTGACAAATCAGGCGCGATGACGCGCATATCAGACTACTTTGATGCGGGTGGTTTCAAGGCGGATTTGGGGGCGTTGGTGTCCTTTCCTACCGAGAGCCAAACGGGGACTGCGGGGCCGATTTTACGGGCCTATCTTGAGGATGGGATTACACCACGTTTGACGCAGATGGGGTTTGAAACAGCGGTGTTTGATAACCCTGTTTCAGGCGGTGGGCCGTTGTTGGTGGGTACACGGATCGAAAATGCCGATGCGCCGACTGTTCTGATCTATGGGCATGGTGATGTTGTGTATGGGCAGGCTGGGCAATGGGCCGATGAAATGGAGCCGTTTGCCCTGCATGAAACGGTGGATCGGTATTACGGGCGTGGTGTGGCGGATAACAAGGGCCAGCACCTGATCAATATGGCGGCACTGGAGGCTGTGTTGGCTGAACGTGGTCGGCTCGGTTTTAACGTGAAGATCTTGTTGGAGATGTCCGAGGAGATTGGCTCCACTGGTCTTGCGGAGTTTTGCGAACAGAACGCAGAGATGTTGGCGGCAGATGTGTTGATTGCATCAGATGGACCGCGAGTGACGCCTGAGGCCCCTACCCTGTTTCTAGGATCGCGCGGGGTGGTGAATTTCAATTTGAAAGTGACCCTGCGAGAGACGGATCATCATTCGGGCAATTGGGGTGGTTTGTTGCGTGATCCAGCGATTGTGTTGGCCCATGCCATAGCGCACATCACGGACAAGGACGGTAAAATCAAGGTGCCAGAGTGGCGGCCTGATAGTTTGACAGAAGATGTGAAGGCAACCTTGGCGTTGATCCCTATTGAGGGCGCTGGGATTGATGCGGATTGGAGCGAACCGACGCTGAACGCTGCGGAAAAAGTGTTTGGCTGGAACTCTTTCGCGGTGCTGGCGTTGGATCATGGAGAACCAGACGCGCCGCAGAACGCGATTTCTGGCAAGGCGCAGGCGACCTGTCAGTTGCGGTTTGTGGTTGGGACGGATGAAGCGGATATTATACCTGCGCTGCGGCGACATTTGGATGCAGGTGGATTTGAAGCGGTGGTGGTTGAGTGCCCTGATCCCGTGTCCCCTGCCACGCGGGCCAGTGCCGATAACCCTTGGGTGCAAAAGATTGCGGCATCGCTGTCGGATGCAACGGATCAGACGGTGCATGTTTTGCCGAATTTGGCGGGCTGGATTCCGAACCATTGTTTCAGTGATGTGATTGGAATGCCGACGGTTTGGGTGCCCCATTCTTATGGTGGCTGTTCACAACACGCCCCGAATGAGCATGTGTTAAAGGACCTGTGCGAGCAGGCCTTGCGTGGGATGGTCGGGGTGTTTTGGGATATTGGCACGG
>CAYWIR010000422.1:0-2604 GCA_964458375.1 uncultured Neptunicoccus sp. | reverse complement strand
CGGGGATCAGGTGGGTTTGAGTGTCAGTCCAGCGTTTGGTTTCCTTGGCATCCATCGCCTCCCAAAACCGTTGAATTTCCCCTTGGGTTGCAAAAGACAAGCGATCCATTGCGGCGGTGCACAGCCAATCAATTTGATCAGCATCTGACCCTTTTGGCTCGCGCAGGTGATCAGGAACAACGCGGTGTGTGAGGTTGTAAAATTTGGTGAAGTTCTCTCGAAAGCAGGTAGAAAGCTGCCCCGCATACCACATTTGATCAAGCGCCTTTTTATGCGGCGGGCGGGCCCACATTTCGCGGGGGCCTTCGATTTTTGTGTCGAAGGCATGTGTAGAAAGTGCGCCCTCTGCCTCTATCCGTTTGGCGATATCGTCTTTGATCTGCTGGGTCACATTGGGATAGTATTTGGCGTATTTCGCCGCCATTCGCGCAAATTGACGGGCCCACATGGGGTAAAATTCCATCGGAATGAGCGAGGCATCATGGGTGAAGTGTTCGAAAATACTGCGATCTTTGCCCAGCAGCGGCCAAAGCTGTTTTTCGCGGTAATTTGGGTTGCGCGACCACAGGATGTGATGATGGGCACGGGTCACGTTGCGTATGGTGTCGATTTGCACAAACCCAAGATCGCGGATGATTTGCAGCGCATCTGCGGGGCCAGATTGGGGCTGTGCAATGCCATTCGTGTGAAGCCACAGTCGCCGTGCTTGTTTATTCGAAAGCCTAAGCATGGGCAGCAAGAATGGCGGCGTTTAGATCGTCGGGTATCGCCTCGGCTGTGCGGGTTTTGAGGTTCATAAGAACGAGCGTGAAGGTGGAGTTGAAGACCTCCGCGTCGCCTAGAAAGAAGTGGTGGCACACTTGGCAAGATTTGGTGCCGACTTTGATCAATTCAGACCGAATTTGGACATGGTCGCCAATCCGTAGTTCACGCATAAAGTTGGAATTGGCGTTGACCACAACAAACGCCAGTTGGCGACCATCACGGATATCCTCGGGCGTTAGGGTCCATCGCGATTGCAAGGTAAACCCTGCATCTGAACAGCCGTCGAGGTAACGCGCTACATTCATATGGCCCAGTGGATCGCAATCGGACGGGCGTACCGTAAAGGCGTGGGTGTTTATGTAGTTGGTCATTGTGATTTCTGCATTGGGTCTGTTTGGATTGTTACCCATGAAGGGCTGCGACGGTTTTAAGTTTGGAGAAGCCGTAGAGGGCTTCAAAGCCTTTTTCGCGACCATGACCAGATTTGCCAACGCCGCCAAATGGCAGTTCCACCCCGCCCCCTGCGCCGTAGTTGTTAATAAATACCTGTCCTGTGTCGAGTGCTTTGGCAAGACGGAACTGGCGTGCGCCGTTCTGGCTCCAGATGGAAGCGACAAGGCCGTAATCAGTTCCGTTGGCGATGGCGACCGCTTCCTCCTCTGTGTCAAATGGGATGAGCGTTTGAACAGGGCCAAAAATCTCTTTCTGGGCTAGGGTGTGATGCGGGGCGACACCTTCGAACAAGGTTGGTTGCACATAGTTCCCGCCAGCGGGAGCATCTGCAATGATCTCTCCCTGCGCGGCGATGGTTAGGTCGCTGCCTTGATCGAGAAAGCCTGTTACGAGGTCTTTTTGACGGGCAGAAATCAAAGGACCGAGGTTGAGGTCTGACATGGCTGGGCCGACACGCAAGCCGTTGTATTTCGCAGCCATTTTGCTGGCGACCTGATCGTAAACACCACGCTGCACAAGGATGCGAGAGGCCGCAGAACATGTTTGACCCGCGTTCTGGATGCCTGCGTTCACAAGGAATGGCAGTGCTGCGTCGATATCGGCATCATCAAACACCAATTGCGGGGATTTCCCACCGAGTTCGAGCGTGACTGGAATGACGTTTTGGGCCGCCGCCGCTTGGATCAATTGGCCCGTTCCGACAGACCCAGTAAAGGACATGTGGTGAACGCCCGTGTGGGATGACAGCGCAGCACCTGCTTCTGATCCAAGCCCGGGGACGACGTTTAACACGCCATCGGGCAGACCTGCTTCGCGGGCCAGATCGGCGAAAGCAAGCGCGGTAAGGCAGGCTTCTTCGGCGGGTTTTAAGACACAGGTGTTGCCCATGGTGAGCGCACCGCCAACGGACCGCCCGATGATCTGCATAGGGTAGTTCCATGGCACGATATGGCCTGTGACGCCGTGCGGTTCGCGCAAGGTGTAAACCGTATACCCATCAAGATAAGGGATGGTCTCGCCGTGCACTTTGTCCGCCGCCCCTGCGTAAAATTCCATATACCGCGCCATTGCGATTGCATCTGCACGGGCTTGGGTAAGCGGTTTGCCAACGTCTGTTGCTTCAAGCCGCGCGAGTTCTTCAGTTTTGGTCAGGATCAACTGGCCGAGCCGCGCAAGGATGCGGCCCCGCTCAAACGCTGGCATACGTCCCCACTCGCCATGACGTGCGGTTTCAGCAGCGCCAACGGCGGCATCAATATCGGCAGCGGTGCCGCGCGCGATGGAGCCGATTTCCCCGCCTGTAGAAGGGTTCGTCAGGGCAAGCTGTTCGCCACCAATTGGGGCAACCCACACACCGTTGATGAAGCATTTTGTCGGGTCGAACCA
>CAYWIR010000421.1:0-2605 GCA_964458375.1 uncultured Neptunicoccus sp. | reverse complement strand
GCATCGGGTTGGATGGTTGCGTTTATCTTCCCGACCTTCCTCGCGCTTGGTTGTGTGAAACGACTGACCGAACTGACGTTGGCAAAGTCCGATGGCAAGGTTCCGGGGCGGGGGTATCGTAAATCCGACCGTGAAGATTTGTTAAACGTTGCGGGCTTGGGCGTGTTCTTTTCGCTGGTGATTTTCCTGCTTTATACCTTTAGCGCAACGGCGGCAGGGTTATACCAAGATTTGTGGGTGCTGCGTTTGGCGATTGTGCCGCTGGCGCTGTGGCAGATACGAATGGTGCTGTTGGGCTGGCAAGGCAAGCAGGATTACGATCCGATTGTTTTCGCAATGCGCGACAAGACGGGCATTTTGATCATCGCAGTAACGGTGTTGATCATGTTCTATGCGTCGGGCTCGATCATGTAAGCACGCGTTCGGGCGCAGTTCCAAGACGGGCGTTTTGCGCCCCCACTCAAGGGTGGCGGGTTACACCGACAGCTTTTTGAAGATGGGTTCTGGGATCGATTTGATGATCGCCATGATATAGCGCCAGAACCACGGGGTATAGAGCGTGTTCTTCTTCTTTTCATGCGCGGTCCACAAATCATCTGCGATTTGTTCAGGGGAGGCGACGAGAAACATTCCCTCAATCCCCCAAGTCATCGCTGTGTCCACGAAACCTGGTTTGACGGTGACCACATGACCGCCTGAGCGGTTTAGGCGGTTGCGCAAACCAGAGAGGTAGGTGTGAAATCCAGCTTTGGCCGCGCCGTAAGTGTAATTGCCGATGCGACCACGATCGCCCGCAACGGACCCGATGCCAAGCACGGTGCCGCCTTTACGCTCCTCCATTAAGGGTGCAAGGCCGTGGAGAAAGTTAGCTGGGCCTGTGAAGTTGTCTTGGATTGTGAAATCGCCAATGTTTGGATCGGCGTCCACGTCATCTTGGGGCGCCATGGAACCGACAAAGACCGCAGCGTTGATGATGCCTTCGTTCTTTTTCGCGGCCTTGTAGATCGCGGAAAAAGATTTTGGGGTGCGGGCATCAAAGACGACTGGTGTGGCGGAGGCTGCGCCGCGTGATGTGCAATCAGCGGCCGTGCGGGCAAGGTCGTCTTTTTCGCGCGCAGCGAGCACGACATGCGCCCCTTCTGTGGCGGCTTTACGGGCGAAAGCACGGCCCATCGAAGAAGATGCGCCTAGGATGATCCATGTCTGTGTCATTTGCTGTCCCGAAGTTTAAGGCGACGCACGAGGTCCGTTTTGAAATGGCCCTTAGGGTCTGCGGTTTTTACAGTTTTCTGCCATGCTGACAGGTCTGGATACATTTGTTTGGCCTGTGCGGCGGTGGCGAGACTGTCTTTGGCGAAATAGATGCGCCCGCCTGCTTCGGCTGTCATTTTGTTGAGCGTTTCAACCAGCTCCACGGATTTTTTCGAGTTCGGGAAATCAAGGGCCAGTGTAAACCCTTCCATGGTGAAGGACAGCGGCCCAGCACGGCCCGGACCTGTGCGCTTTAGCACGGCGAGGGGAGAGGCGAGGCCAGCGTCTGCGATCAGGCGCAGCATTTCGCGCAACGTGCGTTCTGCTGTTTCATCTGGCAGGACGCATTGGAATTGGTGAAAGCCGCGTTTGCCGTAGAGTTTGTTCCAGTCGTGGATTTTGTCGAGTGGAAAGAAGAAGTCTTCTAAACTGCGCAAGACGCCACGGCCCGTAGCGGGAACGCGGTTAAAATACATGCGGTTAAAGGCGCGAACTGTTGGCGGAGACAGCGCGAAGCTGGGGGCGTTGAAGGGCACCTTGCGTGATTTGCGCAGTTTTGGGGCCATGTTGGATTTGGTCAGCTCTGCCTCTTCTAGGATGCCGCGACCCAAGGACGATCCGTTGGCGGTGCCGTCAATCCAACCCACACAATAGGTTGCTGTGCTGTCTTTGAGCATTTCCATGAACTGGGTCAGGTTGCTGGCGCGGCGCTCGTCCACTTGGATCAGGCGCGAAGAACATTCGATGAGTTGCAGTTTGGCGGAGACGATGATGCCTGTTTGGCCAAGGCCGCCAATTGTTGCTTCGAACAATGCCTTGTTTTTCTTGGGGGTGGCGGTTTTGGTTTTGCCATCTGCGCCAATCAATTCGATGGACAGGACGTGTTGGCCGAAGGTGCCAACGCCGTGGTGGTTTTTGCCGTGGGCGTCATTTGCGATACAGCCGCCAATGGTGGCAAAGCCAGTGCCAGGCATAACGGTTGGCATCCAACCTTGCGGGGCGAAGGTTTGTAGCATTTGCGTGATAGACACGCCTGCTTCGGCTTCTAGCACACCTGTTTTGGCGTCAAAGCTGATGAAACGGTCGAGGCGGTTCATATCCACTGCTTTGCCGTCAGTGTTGATTGCGGCGTCACCGTAGGACCGCTGCGCGCCAATGGCGGGAGCAGGGGTCTCTGAGAGGACGCGGGCAATCGAGCTGGGCTTTTCTGGGCGCGCGATTTGAGCCTCGCCCGAGAGAACGCGGCCCCAGCCTGTGAGAATATCGGTTTTCCAAGTCATTTTTGACCTCTTGAAGATGCGGCTTCGGCCAGCGGGAAGACCAGAACGCCAAGTCCGACTGCAAACCATAGTGT
>CAYWIR010000420.1:0-2608 GCA_964458375.1 uncultured Neptunicoccus sp. | reverse complement strand
TCGCATTCAGCTACATCGGAGCAGTTTTTGGCGCCACCATTCCAGATGCCTTCGCGCTTGATTTCGCCATGCCGATTTGCTTCCTCGCTCTCATCGCACCTGCCTTGCGCACGTTGCCTCACGTGGCCGCAGCAACAACATCTATCGTCGCAGCATTGGCCCTTTCATGGATTCCCTTTTCGCTGGGGCTGATCATCGCAGCAATTCTCGCCATGTTGGTAGGGGCCCAAACAGAGCTGTGGCTCAGTCGGCGCAAACCATGAGCCTTGATCAAACCCAAGTCTGGATCATCATCGCCGCCCTTGCGGTCGGAACCTACTTTATCCGTTGGTCGTTCCTTGGACTGCTGGGGAACCAAGAATTGCCCGAATGGGCCATCCGCCATTTGCGCTACACCGCAGTCGCAATTCTCCCAGGTTTGATCGCACCGTTTGTGATTTGGCCCACGGCCACAGGCGGGGAAACAGACCCAACCAGATTGGCCGCCGCCATGGCGGCACTCCTTGTCGGTATCTGGCGCAAATCGGCGGTCGCAGCCATTCTCGCGGGCTTCGCCACACTCTATATCCTGCAATACCTGCTCTGACCCAACATCTCTTTTTGGTCAAAATATCCAAAACGCCAGCACTGCCTACAAGGGCAAAGCTGTCGTTTTAAACACTGTCCGCAGGGCAAAACTCGATTGCAACTGCGCCACCCCGGGCAGCGTCGCCAGATACTTGCGGTGGATCCGCGCAAAATCATCCGTGTCTGCGGCCACCACTTTCAACAGGTAATCCGCCGTGCCCGCCATCAAATGACATTCCAACACATCAGGAATGCGCGACACTTCCCGTTCAAACGCGGCCAAGGTTTCATCCGCTTGCCCACTCAGCGAGATTTCGACAAAAACGGTTGTGCGACGATCCACTGTGCGCGGGTCCAACAACGCCACATAGTCTCGAATTATCCCATCGGACTCCAGCCGTTGAACACGGCGATGACACGCGGAAGCGGACAGGTTAATCTTCTCAGCAAGATCGGCATTAGACATTCGGCCACTCTTTTGAAGTGTATTTAGGATTCGGCGATCTATTTCATCGATTTTCATATTTGTAGCGATCTCTTCGTTAAATTGGCGACTTGCTCGAAGATTATTCGAATATTGACCCAAATTAAACAAACATTTGAAATCCGCTAACCACCTAAATGATTAAATACTAGGCAAAACAAAAAACCACTGGAGAAAAGACCATGTTGATCGGGTGCCCCAAAGAAATCAAAAACCAAGAATATCGCGTGGGCATGACCCCATCCGCCGCGATGGAAGCCATTTCCCGTGGTCACAGCGTCATCATCGAAACCAATGCGGGTGTCGGCGCGGGGTTTCCCGATGCAGACTACATCGCCACTGGCGCAGAAATTGTAGACACCGCGTCTGAGATTTTTGCCCGTGCCGATATGGTTGTAAAAGTTAAAGAACCCCAAGCTACAGAGCGCAAGCAACTGCGCGAAGGGCAAATCTTGTTCACCTATCTTCACCTCGCCCCTGATCCAGAACAAACCAAAGACCTGCTCGACAGCGGTGTCACCGCCATTGCCTATGAAACCGTCACCGACCGCAGCGGTGGCCTGCCACTGCTTGCTCCAATGTCCGAGGTGGCAGGCCGCTTGGCCCCACAAGTCGGCAGCTGGACCCTGCAAAAAGCCAATGGCGGACGCGGCGTTTTGATGGGCGGCGTGCCAGGTGTTGGCCCCGCCAAAGTCGTCGTTTTGGGCGGTGGTGTCGTTGGCACGCACGCAGCCCGTATCGCTGCGGGTATGGGTGCGGACGTCACGATCACGGATTTATCGACACCACGCCTCCGTTACCTTGATGATGTGTTTGGCACGCAGTTCAAAAACGCCTATGCGTCCAAAAACAATACCGCAGAATTGATCGCCGATGCGGATCTCGTGATTGGTGCCGTCCTGATCCCGGGGGCCGCTGCGCCCAAACTGATCAGCCGAGACCAGCTCTCCACAATGAAACCAGGCGCGGCGCTGGTTGATGTGGCCATTGACCAAGGCGGCTGCTTTGAAACCTCCAAAGCCACGACCCACGACGATCCAATCTACGAAGTGGACGGCATCATGCACTATTGCGTGGCAAACATGCCAGGGGCCGTGGCCCGCACATCCACCATCGCGCTTGGCAATGCGACGATGCCGTTCATGATGTCACTGGCTGACAAAGGGTGGAAACAGGCCTGCGAAGAAGACGAGCATTTGCTAAACGGTCTCAACACACACGCTGGTAAGTTGACCTATTACGCGGTTGGCAAAGCCTTGGGTATGGATGTCGTATCCCCGTCCCTTGCTCTGAAGATGTAACACCGTTTTCAAAACCCTTGGTGGGATTGTCCGTGCCGCCAACTTTCACACTTGGGTTCGGTGGTCAAAATCACGAAATCACACTTAAAACGCAAAAGGCCCGCCAAACTGGCGGGCCTTTCTTAAACTGAACACCGTCAGTCTTATTTTTTCAAAGCAACCAAGATGTCTTTCAACAAATCGTTGTCTGATGGACCTGCCGGTGCTTCTTCTGCAACAGCTTCTTCTTCCTTCTTCGCGGCCTCTTTGATCGCGT
>CAYWIR010000419.1:0-2614 GCA_964458375.1 uncultured Neptunicoccus sp. | reverse complement strand
GTTTGAAAATCAGCGCAATTCTAACAAATTCGCGACACCAATTCGTCTTTGCGACCTGTTCTTACTCACTCAACAGCGTGTTGCACCGTTCACCAACCCCTTCTGGAAAGGGCTGAGGCTTCATCTTTGCATCAAGGTGAGGGGTAACATCGGCTTTATAAGCCCGTTGAATTTGCCTGCGCTCATGGAGGTACTTACACGTAACTTTGGTTACCGTACTCTTTCCAACCATGGAATTGGACGTCAGAGCTTTGTTACTTTGAACCGTTAGATACAACATCATATTTAGGGACTGTTGGCTATGACCGCCTGTCTTCATTTCTCTCAAAAGAATATCGTAAATCCAACGGCAATCAGCCAAACCATCAAACCCACCTGGATCGGCATTTTCCCGTTCAATACACTTGTTGGTGCTTTTCACATAGCTTTCTAACTTGCTGCGCTGATCGTCCGACCACGCAGAGGTAGGTACAATAGCCACTCCCAATAAGGTAAATACTACTTTCGAAAGTCCAACTTTTTTCACGATAAACTCCATTTTACAAATTGAGATAATTAATAGGAAACCCAGAACCGCCTAATGTTCGCGATTAAGATGCTGAAAACAACACGTCTTGAATTAATTGGCACGAACCCTTCTGTCAAATTCACCAAGATAAATGACCTGCCTCACTGCTTAATTGCAGAAATAAAATGAACGACAGCCTCGCCCACCTTTAAACACCACTCAAAACGTCAACGCCCCTTCACACCAACGTTTTAAACATCACCAACGCATCCACATACCCTTCCTCAGGATGCTCAAACGCCTCGGGCAACCGCCCCACCTCGTCAAACCCCAGTTTGCGCCACAACCCAATCGCCCCCACATTGCTCGCCAGCACAAAGTTAAACTGCATCGCACGAAATCCCAACTCAACCGCACGCTCTTGCGATTGCTCACACATCATCCGTGCGATGCCGCGCCCTTGTGCGTCTGACGCCACCATGTACCCACAATTGCACACATGCGCCCCGCCACCCGCTTGGTTTGCTTTGATGTAATAGGTCCCAACCACACGATCCCCATCTACTGCGACCCAAGTTTCCCGCGGCGCCTCCATCCAAATGCGCCGCGCACCCGCTTCATCCGTATCTCGCGCAATGGCATAGGTGGTTCCCGCTGCAACAATCTCGTGAAAGATCGGCCAAATCTGCTCAAAATCCGCATCCGTTGCTGCTCGCAATTCGATCATGATGGACATTCCCTTTGTCTTTCGTGCACCCTGACAACTCTGGCCCCTACAGACAACATAGAAGGCCCCGCCGACCCAAGACAAAATACACTTCTCATACTGCTCAAGATACTATACGATCAGGTAATGGGACAATTAGTCTCATTTTTACAAAAAGTACCGTATTTTCGGGAAATTGGCCCTATCCGCTCGGCGATTTGGACCTAATAACGCCCCCGTGAATATCCGATACCCGATCTGCTGCCCTAAAGGACTTAAAAAACGAATGTCTCGCTCTGCCTTCCTGTCACAGACCGCCCCTGATTGTCCTGCCTCTTTGATCGCACAAGCCGCAACAGGGGATGCACCGCGCGTCGCCATTGCCCGCGCAGGATCAGAGCTGCCCATGATCGCCGCCAAAGACGCTACCGAAGCAGGCATCATGACGCCGATTTTTGTTGGCGAAGCAGATGCAATCAAAGCCGAAGCAGAGCAGTTAAACTGGGACATTTCCGCCTTTGCCCTCCACAACACCGAAGGCGAAGCAGACGCCGCCCACACCGCCGCCGCCCTCTGTGGCGCAGGCGAAGCAGACGTTCTGATGAAGGGCCACCTCCATACCGACATGTTCATGAAGGGCGTGCTGACGCGGGACAATGGATTGCGCACCACAAACCGTCTCGTCCACGTATTTCACATCACACCGCCGGGCAAAGACGCGCCTTTGCTGATTTCCGATGCCGCCGTGAACGTGTCGCCCGATATGAAAACCCGCCAAGCCTGCACACAGGCCGTGGTGGACCTCGCCCGCGCCCGTGGCATCGAACGCCCAAAGGTCGCCTTCCTCTCGGCAACAGAATCCCCCATCCCATCCGTGCCCTCTTCGATAGAGGCACAAGAACTCTGCGACTGGGCCAAGGCCGAAATCGACGGCGCGGATTTTTCAGGCCCACTGGCCATGGACTTGATCCTGTCTTCTGACGCGGTGGAAACCAAAGGCCTGACAGATGATCCTGTCGCAGGTCACGCAGACGCCATCGTTGTCCCCGACATCGTGTCAGGCAACGCCATCTTTAAATCCCTCGTCTATTTGGGCGGCGGCTGCGCTGGGGGCGTCGTTATGGGCGCCAAAGTTCCCGTTCTTCTAACATCCCGCGCCGATCCGCCTGCTGCCCGTATGGCATCTGCGGCCCTCGCCGCGATCCTTACCAAAAAATCGGGATAACATCCCAATCCTTTCCTGCCATACCTTGGCAACCACGAACACATCCGAACCGGAGACCAGCCATGAACAAACACGTACAGCCAGATCTCGACACCTCCCCCAAAGTCTCCGACGAGATCCGCAAAACCACGTGTTACATGTGCGCCTGTCGCTGCGGGATCAACGTCCACATGGA
>CAYWIR010000418.1:0-2615 GCA_964458375.1 uncultured Neptunicoccus sp. | reverse complement strand
CCTGTGGCGACCACAAATTTTTCAGAGCTGTCAGAGCGGCTGGCGGGTGGTTTCACGTTGGCGACTTTGGTGAATTTTTGCTTTAGCAGTTTTTGCAAATCCCCTTCGGCGCCACCTGCCAGCACTTTGGCCACAAAGGTTCCGCCTTCTTCAAGCACATCAAAGGCGAAATAGGCTGCCGCTTCGCACAATGCCATGATGCGCAGGTGATCGGTTTGTTTGTGACCTGATGAGGATGCGGCCATATCGGACATCACAACGTCCGCTTTGCCCCCAAGCCAGCCTTTGACTTTGTCATCCGCGCCTTCGTCTAAGAAATCGAGCACGTGGATTTCGGCCCCTGGAACAGGGTCAACTTCTTGTAAATCAATGCCAAGGATCGTGCCTTGTTTCTTGCTGGTGCGTTCGCCAAGCGTGTTGGCGCGCTTCACAGCCACCTGAAGCCAGCCACCCGGGGCACAGCCCAGATCAACAATCCGCGCACCTGGCACCAGAAACCGATATTTGTCATCGAGTTCTAGGATTTTATAGGCGGCCCTGCCCCGATACCCGTCTTTTTGCGCTTTTTGCACATAGGGGTCGTTCAGTTGGCGTTCCAACCACAGGGTCGAAGACAAGCGCCGACCTTTGGCGGTTTTAACACGCACGCGCAGGTCCCGCTGACCGCGACCTGATGATTTCTTTTCATTTGCCATGATCAGTTGGGCCTGTCACCGAGAACGCCTGCGGCGGTCATTTGAGAAAATAGAAGGCCTTCGCGCAGGCCACGATCCGCCACCGTGAGGCAACTGGAAGGCCATACTCGAAGGATGGCTTGTAAAATTGCAGCGCCCGACATGATGAGTTCGTGGCGGTCTGACCCGATGCAGGGTGCCTTGCGGCGGCCTTCTGGACCGATCGAGAGGTATTGGTTCACCACTTGGTCGATTTCTTGTTTGCACATGGACACACCGTCCACTTTGCAGCGTTCATAGCGGGACAGGCCAAGATGGGACGCGGCCACGGTTGTCACCGTTCCTGACGTCCCGATGATTTGGCAGCGTTCGCCGCTGCCGATTTCGGGTGGCACAAATTCGTCGATCTGCTCTTCAAAACAACAGGACATCAGTGCGAATTTTGCGCAATCGTCCTCTACATCGTGAAACATGTCTTTGAGCGTAGCGACGCCAAGAGGCACGGATTTCCAATCCATGATGCAGGCGGATTTTTCGCACCCCGCCTTGCCCCGTTTGTTCAGGTCCAATTCCACCAACGCACGGGCGCGGTTTTTTGGGGCCACGGTGGAAAGATCAAGCCAGACCAGTTCGGTTGAGCCGCCGCCTATGTCAACGATCAGCAATTGGTCGGAATCATCGCGCAGATGCGGCGCACAGCTGACCACGGCCAAGCGGGCTTCTTCTGCGGGGTCGATGATTTCAAGGTTCAAGCCCGTTTCGCGCTTCACAAGATTGACGAAACTGTCGCCGTTGCGCGCGCGGCGGCAGGCTTCGGTTGCGACAAGGCGGGAATGCGCGACGCCGTGTTGGCGCAATTTTTTGGAACAAATACGCAAGGCACCAAGCGTGCGTTTGATCGCTGCGGGGGCCAATGTGCCGTATTCAGCAAGGCCTGCACCAAGGTGAACAGGTTTTGAAAACGCGTCGACCACTTCGAATTCTGATCCAACAGGACGCGCAATCAGCATACGACAGCTGTTTGTCCCAAGATCAAGCGCAGCGAAAAGCCCCCCGTTAGGCGCAGCCCCACGGTGGTTTCTTGTTTTTTTGTTTCGGCTTTTAGAAGCCGCTTGCGTCGTGTTGGCTCGCATATGCTTGCACCAAATTCAGTTAACACTACGGTATGCGTCCACAGGCGATTTTACAAGATTGTTATTTTTCATTCACACTGGATGCGCGCATGTCGCGAATTTGGTAACTGGAGTCGAAAACGGCCTTCTTAAACCCGAATGAAAGTCATACATGTGGCGAGGAGATGCAGATAAGGATTCTTGGCGATGCCAGATGTAACGGTTGTTTATTGGCGTGATATCCCAGCGCAAGTTATCGTGGGAAAAGGCCGCCGTGGGGCCAAAGTTCAATTGCCCGAACGGTTTGAACAGGCCATTGACCGCTGCGCCATGAAAATTGACGCAAAAGACAGCGACGCTTATCTGGCCGAATGGCGCAAAGCCGCCCCGTATCCAGTGGAGGGCGAACAAGGTGAAGTCGCCGCCGCAGAAGCCGCCCGTCTGGAAGCAGAATACGACCAAGACCGCATTAAACAACTGATCAGCAACGACGGCTGGGCTTAACCCCCTGCCCCTTTTGAAAGCGTAAGCCCATGGCCCTTTTAAAGTTTGGTTCCAAAAAAGAAGCTCCTGTTGAGGTGAATCCAGAGGTGGAGAGCTTCTTGCAAGGTTATTCCATCGAAGTGATGCCGCGCACGGCTGAGAAGGTTGATGATTTCAAGGCGCTGCTGCCCAAAGGCACCCGCGTTTACATCGCCCACATCGAAGGCACACCGATCGAAGACATGGTTGCCACCGCAAAGCGGATCAAAGGCGAAGGCTTTGATGTGATGCCGCATTTCCCAGCACGGATCATCAAGGATGAAGCCACATTGGGCGACTGGATTGC
>CAYWIR010000417.1:0-2629 GCA_964458375.1 uncultured Neptunicoccus sp. | reverse complement strand
GTGCCACAACCTGCGTGAAGTCGTTGTTTGCAACACCCTTCACGGACTCCCAACGCACACCTTTCCAATCTCTACTCGGATTCATCAATAAAGCACCTCTGCAAAATTCAGCCCACTCTAAAACTTGATGCACCAAGCGCCATCCGAAACGGGCCCGACCCAAAGCCGACATTGACTGCTTTGTCAGCATTTTGACCCTATTGAGCGACACCTGATGCGCCACGTTCTTTTGGGCTTCTAATTGAATAGATGTTTCAGTTTGTCTTGTAGAAACAACCGGTCAGCTTCGGTAGGTGCCCGATTGATAGCTTCAGCATAGGCCTCTGACGCTTTTTCAGGACGTTTGAGCTTGCGCAACACACTTGCGCTGGCGGCGTGCCATGGTTGGAACTCACCCAATACTTCCTTCAACTCTTCTAGTTTTTGCAAAGCCAAGTCTGGCTGCCCGTTCTCGGCCAGGACCACCGCCCAGTTCAACGCAACAACAGGTGTCGGCTCAAACCTCCACAACGATTGGTAAAGCAGTAACATTTGGGCCCAGTCAGGTTTAGGGGTTTCCATATGGCAATCAGCAATCGCCGCCTTGATCTGAAACGCGCCAGGGTTTCGGCGCTGCACGGCCCGTGCCAAAAGCTCTTGGCCTTCTTGCCGCAATTTTGCGTCCCATAGTGCGTGATCCTGCTCGGAGATTGGCACTGTTGCACCTTCAGAGGATACACGTGCTGCATGACGTGATTGGGTCAACAACATCAGCGCCAGCGCACCTTCGATTTCGGCGTCCTGAGGTTGAAGTTGATCCAGTAGCCGCATCAGAAACATGCCTTCAAGGCAGAGATTGCGAGAACCAACATCGCCAGACACATAGCCTGTGGTAAAGATCAGATAGAGGGTGGCCAAGACAGTGTTCAACCGCTCTGCCCAATGTTCGGGCTGGGGAACGGCAAATGCAATGCCTTTGGACTTAATCTTGGCTTTGGATCGTGAAAGGCGTTGGCCCATGGTGGTTTCAGTATCCAGAAACGCATCCGAGATTTCGCGCGTGTTGAGATTGCAAACCGTACGGAGAGTCAGCGCAATGCGCGACTTTTCTTCAAGGGCGGGGTGGCAGCAGGTAAAAATCAACCGCAACCGTTCGTCGGGGATTTCTTCTTGTGCGTGCATGGGGTCTTCATCTTCTATGATGAGGCTCAGGTCTTTTTCTTTCTGACCTTCGCGTTTCGCTTTGCGGATACGATCTATCCCTTTGTTAAACGATGCCTTCATTAGCCAAGCTGTAGGATTGTCCGGAATTCCCGAGCGCCCCCAGTGGCCCAGAGCCGAGATTGTTGCGTCTTGCAGCGCATCTTCGGCGAGTTGAAAGTCGCCCAGTCGGGATACCAATCCAGCCATGAGCCGCCCCCTATCCCTGCGTATGACGTCATTGACGGCCTTGTTGACAGCGATGGCTTTGGGGGCGGCGTTGTTCATAGGTTATCCAGCTGGATTGTAATCCATCAAAGGGCGGACCTCGATTGTCCCAAAGTTTGCCGAGGGCAACAAGGCCGCGTATTTGAGTGCAGCATCAAGGTCCGGCACATCCACGACATAGTAGCCACCCAAATGCTCGCGCGTCTCAGCAAACGGGCCATCCATGGTTTCGACTTTGCCGGATTTGATCCGCAGAGAGGTAGCGGTTTCGATGCCTTGAAGGCCTTCTCCTCCCGCCAGCACACCATCGGCCTGCATCTTCTCGTTGGCGGCAAAGAAACCTCCCATCATGGCGTCAAATTCAGGTGTCCCGTAGGCGGGTTCTTCAGCGGGATTGTTATAGATCAAGAGCATATATTTCATTGGTTTTATCCTTCATTTCAAGTTGATTTCAGTTCTGTGGAATTACAGGCCGAGGATATTCACGCCCAAGCAGACCATGATGTTCAAGGCCGCCAAAATGTTGGTGCCGTTGCCAACATAGCGTAAAGGATGTCCGGCGTTGTCGATCTTGAGTCCAAACGGATGGGCGATGCGGCCAATCAGAAGCAACGCTCCTGAAATATGGATGTACAGACCCGGAGCACCCATACCCTCAGCAAGGATCATCATGATAAGAATGAAGCTGCTCCATTCAACACAGTTTCCGTGCTGGCGGATGCGTTGAAGCAAGTTCACATCGCCATTGTCGCCGATAGAGATGCCATTGTTGCCTCGGTATGATGTCACCCGAAACCAAAGGGCAAGAGTGATGGCTGCGACTGCGAGGGCGTAGATTGGTGTGACTGTAAACATTGTAAGATTTCCTATTTTTGCGTTCTGATACCTCTAGGACGTTCACTATTCTGATTTTTCGACATGCATTCAAAAAAAGATTCAATTTTTTTGTTTTTTGTAAGAAAACACGAGCCAATACCCTGTAAAAAATAGTAAATTTTCTACTGAAAAAACTTTTACAGTGTTTGAAGTGGGGCTGAACCTTCCCAATGTGGGGCAAACTTGGGGTACGAAAACGCGACCGGTCATCACAATTCAGTTCCGGATTGGCAAATGGTGTTCCAAGCGAGGTCGCATTATGCACCTCCAGAGATACGGCCGGCTATGACGTGCCAAAACGTCCATTCAGCTCGAGAACGAAGTCTTGGAAAACTTACCCAAATGG
>CAYWIR010000416.1:0-2639 GCA_964458375.1 uncultured Neptunicoccus sp. | reverse complement strand
CAGAAACTGGACCCAAACTCGCAAACCTCCATGGCCCAAGACCTCGCAGCTGGCAAAGCCACGGAAATCGACACGCTCAATGGGGAAATCCTGCACATCGCCCGATCCACAGACCAATCCGCACCAATAACGGAAAAGCTGGTGGCGCTGATCAAACAGGCCGAAACGGGCGGGCGAAAACAGTTCAGCGGTGCAGATCTCTGCACAGCACTTGGCGTTTAATTCTCAAATATACTCAAGTTAAGCTCTAAGCCCGTTCCCAGCCAAATCCCGTGATCACGGTGGTCCGCCAGATCATCCCCTGTTTCAGGGTGCGAAAACACAATCAAACCATCGCGGTTAAGCGCCAGCCACGGTAACATCTGCGCAAACTGCTCTGGGCTCGCAGCCAACTGGCAGGAAAACATCGGGTGCGGTCCGACAGGGCGTTCATGCACCCGCCCCATAACAACGCCAAACATTTCGGCGGCTTTGGTACACAGCGCACGTGCCTGTTCCACAGAGGTTTCATCGAAATAAACGTGGGCATGATACCCAAGGATCGCAGTCATCTTACACCCACCTTTTCGTCTTATTAATGTACTCATCCGCTTTGGTGCCAAAGGTCTCACGCAATAGAGCCTCTTCGGGCAGCACAAATCGACGATGCAGCACATAAGCCAGCACCACAACGGGGATCAACGCACTGACACTGCCACACCACAAGGCCCAGCCTGCAGCCGACACAACCATCGCCAGATAAATCGGATTGCGCGTGATCCGATAAGGCCCCCGCGTGATCAAGGTTGTCGGTGTGTGATGCGGTTCAATGGTTGTTTTGCTGCGTTTGAAATGCAGCGCCGACCACAGCACCAACAGGACGCCTATGCAAACCCAAGCCAGCCCCAACAACTGCACACCGAAAGACGGGATCGCGGCAATTGGCACAAACCGCGCCAACAGCCAGCTCGCCACAAAGGCTGCCAAGGTCCACAGCGGCGGAAGATCCGGAAAATTCTTCATCGTTCGTTTATCCCTTCAGGCTTTGCACAGCTATCCCGCAAATCTCATTTAAAAACACTTTCCATACGCTGGGTCCCATAGGTTTCTACATTCTTACGATCATTGTTGATCATCACAGCAATCAAAACAACGTCTGCCACATACCAAAGCATCCAAATAGCAAAAATGCCAATGCACACAAAAGATGAAATCGTCAGCCACGTTTCATTCAACGTTCCCGCTTCGAGCATCAGCCCCATTACCAAGAGAACCCCTAGAACGGTAAAAATCATCGCCAACATCGTTACGCCGGTTTTGACACGTCGCAAATACATACGATGCACACCGAAATGGCCCAAAAAGAACCAAAGGACATAGGCAATCACCATCGATTTTTCATCCCGAAACGATTTCATTTCATCGTCCTACCCAAACACATCTTCTGCCTGTCGCGAAGACATCTCTGTTTGTGTCTTCTTATCCTTTTGCATCATGAGATGGATCAAAACCAGATCAATTAGATACCAGCACAGCCACACCAAAATCATTGCAAATGTCACATAGGTTATAATCATAAATGTCGAAGTCGGGTTTGTGATCGTTGCTATACTGGTTTCATTATTCAACATTTCTTGCGCCATATAATACCCATTCAAACCTGAGATCACCAAATATCCTACCAGCAAAAGCGCCATCACCGCCCCTGTCTTGATACGCCCCAGGTAAAACCGATGCGCCCCAAAGGCCCCGACCAGTAGCCAAAGCACATAAGCAACTATTTTAGATTTTTTCTGCATGCTCCCCCCTCTTCAAGGGCACCCTAAACCAGTCCCCCCAAAACAAAAAGCGCCCCAAAAAGGGACGCTTTAAAATTCTCGATAAAAAGGGCGTCTTAGGCCGCTTTGGCCAAGTTGCGCAGCACGTAATGCAACACACCACCGTTTTTGATGTAATCAATCTCAACTTCGGTATCGATACGGCATTTCAGCGTGATCTCTTTGCTGTCGCCGTTTGGATAGGTGATCGTGCAGGACACATCGGCCAGCGGTTGAACATCCTCAAGCCCATGAATGGAAACCGTTTCTTCACCTGTCAGGTTCAGCGTTTTGCGGCTGTCCTCACCAGTAAACTCAAACGGAACCACGCCCATGCCAACCAAGTTGGAGCGGTGAATACGCTCAAAGCTCTCGGCAATAACCGCCTTCACACCCAACAAAGCCGTGCCCTTGGCCGCCCAGTCACGGGACGAACCCGCGCCGTACTGAACACCGCCAAAGATCACCAGGGGTGTGCCGTTGGCCTGATGCGCCATGGCAGCATCATAGATAGAGGTCTGCGCCCCATCTGGCCCTTTGGTGTATCCACCTTCAACACCGTCCAGCATCTCGTTCTTGATGCGGATGTTGGCGAATGTGCCGCGCATCATCACTTCGTGGTTGCCCCGACGGGACCCATAAGAGTTGAACTCACGCACAGGCACCTGATGATCGAGCAGATATTCCCCAGCAGGCGTTGTCTGCTTGAAAGACCCAGCAGGCGAGATGTGGTCTGTCGTGATCATATCGCCCAACAAAGCAAGCACCTTGGCACCCTCAACGGAATCGATTTTCTCTGCTGGTTCCGCTGACATTCCCTGGAAATACGGTGGGTTACGCACA
>CAYWIR010000415.1:0-2645 GCA_964458375.1 uncultured Neptunicoccus sp. | reverse complement strand
GCCCCTTGAAATCATGCCCCAACTTCGTGCGGATAGGGGACCGCGCCCCATCACAGGCGATCAGATAATCCGCTTCTATGGTGTAAGGCCCATCGGGCGAATCCACCTCCAACGTCACAAAATCTGCGTGCGGCGTCACATCCATCACCGCGTTCTTTCCCCGCAGTTCTATCGGTGCGCCATTGGCCTGTTCTTCACGAATTTTCTCAACCAAGAACTTCTCAAAATAGGGTTGTTGCAGGTTGATAAAGGCGGGGCGTTTGTGCCCCTCTTCTGGTAGCAAATCGAAGTCGTAGATCTTGCGGTCCTCGCGGAACACTTTGCCCACATTCCACACCACACCCAGATCAACCATCGGGTCTGCCGCGCCTAGTCGATCACAAATCTCAAGTGTGCGTTTGGCAAAACAAATGGCGCGGCTTCCGACCCCAACACCGTCATGATCATCGAGCACGACACAGGGCACCCCACGCTGCCCAAGATCAAGCGCCATTCCCATCCCGACAGGACCGCCGCCCACAATCACAACAGGATGACGCACAGGCTCTGCCGCATCCTGATCCGCCACACGGCGATAAGGATAGAGCGTAAACGCAGTTTCATATCTCACATCAACCATAGTTGTCCCTCAAAAACTGCGACTTGGGTAAATCGATGGCTATATGGACAATGTGCTCCAAGCCGTAAGCTAAGGCCAAGAGAACAACTAAGAATGTTATCACCATCAACAGTCGTTCAATTACTTTAGGCCATCCCCTCTTTGTATCTACGAATAGCGATTTATTGACTAAGGACGCAATTCGATCGTAATTTTTTGCACTAAAATCAAAGGGGTGAGGAAAGGTTTCATTCGCCATCGCTTTCAAGAACAAACGAAGCATCCCAAACCAAATCATTGGAAAAACAAGCAAGAAACTCAGAAAGATTCCAGCTATTGTCAGGGCTTTTATGATCTCAAATGCAATCACTCGGTGCTGCTCCAATACAACTTAGCACTATCCACCCGCCCAGTGCCGCGTGCCTCCAGCGCACCCACATTGTATAAATCGACCTCGTAGATGTGGTTCATCGCACGCCCGATAGACTCGAAAAATCCGGTCCTTTCCGTCCAATAATCCGGCGCGGAAAGCTTCTGGCGCGTAGCAGATAACACCCCACTTGCCCAAGCATTGTTCTGCGCCATTTTCAGATAAGCCTCAATCATGAAGCAGCTTTCATTATATAGACCGAGCCAAACGTCACTAACATCAAAACAACGCTCAGAATAATCAACACACGCCGTTCCCGTGCCACAGTTGGATCTGTGAAGTATCCGAAAAACATCCTCAGGCTATGAACAATCCAGCCCAAGAACCCGCCACCCGCCTGATCCGCGGCGGCTATTGATCGCTGCATCAACCCAAACAGCGCGCGGAACATTAGAAAGGCCCAAACAGCAAACAGGATACCCTGCAAAACCAGATATGCGAAAGTCCCCGCTCCCATGTTTATCCCTGCAACGCCTCCCACATGTCGAGATCGCGCTGCGCTGTCCAAATGCGGGGGTGTGCGATGCCACGGGCCTCGTCATAGGCGCGTGCGACGTTGAACGGCAGGCAGTGTTCGTAAATCGCGTAGTCCTTGAACTTTGGATCACACACATCGCGGCACGCATCCCACGCATCTTTCAGCGTGCCATTGCGTGCGGCCACTTGGGCAATCGGGCGGTAGGTGCTTTCCACGAAATCTCGTGTTAATTCAATCGCTTCCTCTACGGCGTCACGCCCTACAAGCGCATCCCCACGACCAGGTGCAACTGACTGCGGGTCATAGGCTTTTACATTATCAAGCGTCTGGCCCCATTCCCCGAAATATCCGTCACCGCAATAACAAGCAGAGTGTTTTTCAACGATATCCCCCGTGAACATCACTTGCTCATCAGGCACCCAAACGACGCTGTCCCCTGCCGTGTGCGCACGGCCAATTTGCTTAATCTCAACCTTTCTGTTGCCAAGATACACAGTCATGGAATCGCTGAACGTGGTGGTTGGGTAGGTCAGACCGGGAATGCTCTCATGTCCTTCAAACAGGCGGGGGAAACGTTGAAATTCGCTGTCCCAATCTTCTTGGCCCCGTTCCATAACCATGCCGCGCGCGGCGTCAGACATAATGATCTGATCTGCATTAAACGCCGAGGCCCCCAACACACGCACCGCGTGGTAATGGGTCAAAACAACATGCGTAATCGGCTTGTCGGTAATGCTGCGCACTTTTTCGATCACCATATTGGCCAAACGCGGTGTCGCCTGAGCCTCGACAATCATCACGCTGTCATCGCCGATAATCACACCAGAATTCGGATCGCCCTCGGCGGTGAAGGCCCACAGGTCCTTACCCACTTCGGTAAAACTGATCTTCTTTTCCGTCATATCCCCTTGGGACGCAAAAGCCTTAGCCATTTTTCTATTCCTCGGTTTCTTTGTTCTTCAAATACTCAAATCTGGTTGCCCAGATGGGCAACCCATGCGGGGTTAGGCTGGGAACTTGACCGCAGGTAAAATCGTGCCCGAGCAGTCACCGAAACCAATGGTGTATCCATCGCCTTTGGCCGCCCCGCGCAACGTCACTGTGTCGCCGTCTTCAAGAAACGTGCGTGTCTCACCACT
>CAYWIR010000414.1:0-2646 GCA_964458375.1 uncultured Neptunicoccus sp. | reverse complement strand
CACGGTCTGTTTCCAAATTTGGATCGGTTGAGAGCAACAATCGTGCATCATCTTGCGCCGTTTTCATTAGATCCGATTGCGTTTCGATGTCCGCGATTTGAAACCTTGGCAGTCCAGATTGCGCCACACCAAGCACATCGCCTGCACCGCGAATTTTCAAATCTTCTTCAGAAATCTTAAATCCATCTTCCGTGTCACGCATGGTTTTCAAGCGCCGCTCGGCCGTTTGACCCAGCGTGCCATACATCAGCAAACACGTGGACGCCTGATCGCCGCGCCCGACCCTGCCCCGCAATTGGTGCAGCTGCGCCAATCCAAAACTTTCGGCCTGTTCTATCACCATGATTGAGGCTGTTGGTACGTTTACGCCGACTTCGATCACTGTGGTTGCCACCAAAACCCGTGTGCGGCCCGCGACGAAATCTTCCATGGCCTTGTCTTTATCGGCTGGCGGCATTTGCCCATGGACCATGCCCACGTTTTCTTCGCCCAAAGCCAAACGCAACATGCGATAGCGGTCTTCGGTTGCGGCCCAATCCTTGGTTTCGCTTTCTCCGACCAACGGACAAACCCAATAGGCCTGTCGCCCTTCCGCTATGGCTGTTTTCAGTCGATCAATGACCTGTTCAAGCCGACTTTGAGACACCAAAACCGTTTCAATCGGCTTTCGTCCCGCAGGTTTTTCATCGAGAACGGACACATCCATATCGCCATAATTGGCCAGCTCTAAGGATCGCGGAATCGGTGTTGCGGTCATGACCAACACATCCACGGCGGCCCCTTTGGCCCCAAGATCAAGCCGTTGACGCACACCAAAGCGGTGTTGTTCGTCAATCACAGCAAGGCGGAGATCATTGAACGCGACATCCTGTTGAAACACTGCATGTGTTCCCACCAATATTTGAATTTTGCCATCATTCAGGGCCGCAAGTTTTGCACGACGTTCGCTGCCTTTGTCGCGCCCCGTCAGTATTTCGAGAACAACACCCGCATCCGCTGCTAAGGGTTGCAGGCCTTCAAGATGCTGACGTGCAAGGATTTCTGTTGGCGCCATCAACACGCCTTGCCCGCCTGCTTCAACTGCAGCCAGAAGCGCAATCAAAGCCACCAGTGTTTTGCCAGAACCAACATCCCCTTGCAAAAGTCGGCTCATCCGCCGCGGTGTGGCCATATCATCTGTGATCTCAGCGAACGCACGTAATTGCGCCCCTGTCGGTGTGTAAGGGAGCGATTTCAGCACCTTGTTGCGCAGCACACCGTTGCCTTTGGTTTCAATGCCCGTCTTTTTGCGTTGCCCATTTCGCGCCAATGCGAGGGTCAACTGATGAGCCAACAACTCGTCATAGGCCAATCGCGCACGTGACGTTGCCGCTGGATGCAAATCGGACATCTTTTCAGGTGAATGAGCGGAAAAGATAGCGTCTTGCCACGTTGGCCAGTCATGTTTTTGCAAAACGCTCGGTTCTATCCATTCCTCAAGAACAGGCACACGATCCATGGCGCTGCGGGCGGCTTTGCCCATTTGTTTTTGGGACACACCTTGGGTCAGCGGATAAAGCGGTTCGTTTTGTGGAATCGCATCGGCCGCAGCACCAGGACGAACAATGTAATCTGGATGAACCATTTGCGCGATGCTGTCGAAAAGCTCAATCTTGCCAGAAACAACGCGTCGTTGCCCCGTTGGCAGTTGATCGCGCAGCCAATCAGCGCGGGCATGGAAGAACACAAGCTGGAAACTGGTCAGTGCGTCTTGAACGGTTACACGGTAAGGGCGGCCCTTGATCGCGTTGGGTTTGTGCATGCCAACTTGCACTTCAATCGTTGCCACGGCAGGTGGTTCAATATCAAGCACAGAGGCTGTTATAGCACGGTTGATCAAGCTATGCGGCAGCAGAAACAGCAAATCCCGTGGGCGTGAAATGCCCATTTTTTCATAGATCAGCGCGGTTTTAGGCCCAATGCCATCCAATACGGGAAGATCCGCAAACAAAGGGAACAGAACTTCGGGCCTGCCACTCATGCTTCGATTAACGCGAGCCAGTCGTCCTCTGATATGATTTCGATCCCCAAGGTTTCCGCTTTCTTGGCTTTGCTGCCTGCTCCTGGCCCTGCAATAACCAAATCAGTTTTGGCGGAAACAGAACCAGATACTTTGGCCCCAAGCGTTTCAGCGCGAGCCTTAGCCTCTGCGCGGGTCATTTTTTCCAATGTTCCTGTGAACACCACTGTTTTGCCAGCGACCTTGCTGTCAGATGTATCTGGTGCCGCCACGTCTTGCACATCCAGTTCTTTTACCAGACGTTCAATCGCATTACGGGTGTTTTCCGTGTGAAATGCATCGACCAAAGCGGCGGCCATAACGCCACCAACACCGTCAATGTTGTTCAATTCTTCCCACGCCTCGCCCGTTTTTGAGGCGGCGTCTTGCATGGCTTGGAAGAATGCGCCCCAGCTTGTGTAATGCCGCGCCAACATGGCGCCGCTGGTTTCACCCACATGACGAATGCCCAGTGCAAAAATGAGGCGATTAAGTGGAATTTTTCGTTTGTCATCAATTGCATCAAACAGGTTGTTGATAGACGTTTCACCAAAGCCTGTGCGGTTTTTCAGTTTGGCAATTGGATTGGCCGCATCGCGGGCTTGCAA
>CAYWIR010000413.1:0-2653 GCA_964458375.1 uncultured Neptunicoccus sp. | reverse complement strand
GCTGCAAAGTTATCCACAAAACCTCTCTAGTGTTAAAAGTGTTACCTACGGAGTAGTGTTACGGATTCCACAGAGCCCTTTTTCATATGGCTAAAACGCCCTTCTCGGTTCCGAAAGGCACGAACTTTGGTTCCGAAAGGCACGAACTTTGGTTCCGAAAGGCACGAACGGTCAGCGCGCAAACGCTGGTTCCTGATAGCACGAACTTTTTAGTTCCCGATAACACGAACATCGGCTAAGGTGTGGCATGGCCCTTTTACCTGATCGACACCCTCAAAAAGACTTCTTCATCCTCGATATCTCAGATGTCGTTCCAAAGGATGATACCGCTTCGATGGAACATCCCATGTTCTCATTGGCGACCAAGCCTGACATGCGGCATCTGCTCTACAAGAGCGGCGAAAACAGTCTTGAGATCATCCCATCAAGCCTTGGGCTTCCGTCCATCAAAGACAAAGACATTCTCATTTTCTGTATCAGCCAGTTGATGCACCGAAAGAACCGTGGCGATGAGATCGGCAAACGCGTCAGATTCAGCGCAAGAGAGCTAATGATGGCAACCAACCGCAACACGGATGGTCGCGAATACAAGCGCGTTGAGAAGGCTTTTCAGCGCCTGCAAGGCACCCAGTTCAAAACCAGCATCCGCACAGGTAGCAAAAAGGAAGTCCGCATATTCAGCCTGATTGATGAAGGTGGGTATGTGATGCGCGAAGAGGGCGAATGGCGGCTCGACTACTGCGAGGTCGTTCTGTCTGATTGGTTTATGCGCGCGATCGAAGCCAATGAGGTCGTCAGCATTTCAGAGGATTACTTTCGCCTCCGCCGCCCCCTCGAACGTCGCATTTACGAGATTGCACGCAAGCACTGTGGCAATCAAAAACGTTGGCATATCAAGCTTGCAAACCTCCAAGATAAAACAGGCAGCAACGCGCCTCTGAAGAAGTTCAGGCTCAATATCCGCCAGATTATTGAGAACGACCACTTACCCTTCTACCAGCTCGAGTTGACCGCCGACGATCTTGTCATCTTCCGACCACGCCAAAACCGCATCACCACAGTAGCCGACATTGCCTTGCCCGAATGGTCCGAAGAAAAGGCACGGGAGATCGCACGAGAAAAGGGCTGGGACTACCACGCCCTCCGCGCGAATTGGATGGACTTTGCGCATGAGGCTACAGGCAAAGGAAACCCTCCTCAGAACACCGGTGCCGCCTTCGTTGCATACTGCAAAAAACAGGATTCGTTACGATGAAACCCATTACTAATGGTGTTCGATACGCCGTATGAAAATCATAAAACGGATAGCCCTTGTTTCTGGAATATGCGTCTTGCTGTTAGCTGTACTGGCCTACAATGCATTATTCTCGCCATTCATCCAGCCTCCCCACATAGGCCAAGACTTACCATCTAATTTTCAATCTGCTGATCAAGAATTCAAACAACGAGTGGAAGACCAATTAAATACTGGGATGAGTGTTGAAAAATTACTGGCCGAACTTGAAAAACAAGGCTTTAATATTTCTGAGACTTCGCAATATGCCCTCTTCGAAAAGTCTCAATTTCCTTGCACTCTCATCTGGCGAATCCACTGGGATGATGACAGCGGCACAGCAACTAATCTGACTGCCATATATGGCGGAAGTTGCCTTTAGCTCCCCGTCAAACGCGCCCAAAAACCTTTCTTTCGGGCACTCTGATCCTCGATCACAGCGGTGATCTTCTGGGCTTGTTCTTTCCAGCTATCGCGGTCGGCTTTGGTTTCATCCAGCATCTCGCGCAGCAGTTCAACTTCACGCTCTAACGCGCCGGTTTCAATGGGGGTTTCACTTCGTAACATTGGTGGGGTTGCGTCAGTTTCATTTGAAATGGCAGGCCAGACCCGAAAAAGCTCTGCCGCATCGATGATCCACCCTCCCCCGTCACGCGGTTTTGCGGTCAACTTCCCTTTTTTTATAGCTCTAGTGATGGTTGGAACACTTTTCCCAACTTTCTTCGCTGCCTGTGTTGCCAAATGTTATTTGGAGGAGCAAGATCTCGGTGCGGTCATGGTGGCGAATGGCATGGCATTTGCCTATCGGCGCTATGGCATGGATTACGCCCATCTTGAGGACGAGGCCCGCGTTGAAAAACGAGGATTCTGGGCGGGGCGTTTTGAGTATCCTTGGGACTGGCGTAAAAGGAATTGATGATAACGCGCGCGGTCACAGATCATATTAGAAAAGAACCACCACACGCTGCTGCGCGTGTTTCTGGCATTTTGACCCTTGCGATTGCGGTGTCTTACCTCGTCATTCATCTGGGCATTGGACGCTCAGCACAAGGTTATCTGGATATGTTTGGCCTGATCCCGGCGCGTGAGCTCGGTCTTGGCAAAGCGCTTACATATCTCAGTTATGGGTTTGTACATATTGATCTGGGGCATCTGCTGACAAATCTGCTTGGCGTTTGGGTGTTTGTCTACTGGCTTCGCTCAGACCTTAAACCGTTCTATTTAATGACCCTATTTCTCGTTGGCATTGTTGTTGCCGGTATTGCGCATGTTTTAGTGTTTGCGATGAGCTCTGTGCCTCTCATGGGAGCGTCTGGTGGGGTTGCCGCTCTTATTGGGGCCGGGTTAGCCTGTAAGTCGCCCTTTGGTGCTGTAAGGGCA
>CAYWIR010000412.1:0-2653 GCA_964458375.1 uncultured Neptunicoccus sp. | reverse complement strand
TTGCAAAACTGTTGTAACAATCGGAATTTAACACATGTTCAATTCCATCTAGCGGGAGAGGTTTCATGGATTTTGCACTAACCGAAGAACAGCAGGCGATTTTCGACATGGCCTATGCCTTTGGGCAAGAAAAAATCGCGCCGTTTGCACAACAATGGGAGCGCGATGGAACGATCCCTAAAGAGCTGTGGTCCGAAGTTGGAGAGTTGGGTTTCGGCGGATTGTATGTGTCTGAAGCCTCTGGCGGTGCAGGTCTTTCCCGATTGGATGCAACCCTTGTGTTTGAAGCGCTTGCGATGGCTTGCCCATCTGTGGGGTCGTTTTTGTCGATCCACAATATGGTTGGGGGAATGATTGATAAGTTCGGTTCGCCTGAAAGCAAAGCGAAGTGGTTGCCTGATCTGGTATCTTTGAACAAAGTGTTTTCCTATTGTTTGACCGAACCTGGTTCTGGGTCTGATGCGTCTGCTTTGCGCACAAAAGCGGAGCGAACAAACGAAGGGTTTGTTTTGAATGGCACCAAGGCGTTTATTTCTGGTGGCGGTTATTCAGATGCTTATGTGGTGATGGTGCGCACGGGGGAAGATGGGCCAAAAGGGATTTCAACGGTTGTGGTTGAAGATGGGGCCGAGGGTCTGTCTTATGGGGCACTAGAGGATAAGATGGGGTGGCGATCACAGCCAACTGCGCAAGTGCAGTTTGATGATTGCAAAGTGGATGCAGAGAATTTGATTGGTGAGGAAGGTCGCGGGTTTTCCTACGCTATGGCGGGCTTAGACGGTGGGAGATTGAATATCTCCGCTGGGGCGCTTGGCGGGGCGCAAACGGCTCTGACAACTGCGCTGAACTACATGGGAGAGCGCAAAGCCTTTGGTAAAACCATCGATAGCTTTCAGGCTTTACAATTTAAAGTGGCTGATATGGAGATCGAATTACAAGCCGCGCGGGTGTTTTTGCGACAAGCGGCTTGGAAGCTCGACACGGGTGCGCCCGATGCGTCCAAATACTGCGCTATGGCGAAACGGTTCGTTACGGATGTGTCGTTTAATGTGGCCAATGAAGCGCTGCAACTGCATGGCGGATATGGGTATTTGGCGGACTACGGCGTAGAAAAGATCGTGCGAGACTTGCGAGTGCATCAAATCCTTGAGGGCACAAATGAGATCATGCGCTTGATCACCGCGCGGCATTTGTTGGCGGAGCGTGGCTAGTGGATATCCACATTCGAATTGAAGGTAACGTCGGACGGATTACCCTGCACAGGCCTAAAGCGCTAAATGCGTTAACCTATCAGATGTGTTTGGACATCGAAGCAGCACTTGATGCGTGGCGCGAGGATGATGCGGTTAAGCTGGTAGTCATTGATGCCGAAGGTGACAAAGCGTTTTGTGCGGGTGGTGATATTCAAGACCTATACGACACTGCTGTGGCGGGTGATTTTGGCTATGGGCAAACGTTTTGGCGCGATGAATATCGGTTGAACGAGAAGATTTTCAATTACCCAAAACCCTATATCGCGTTAATGCAAGGGTTTGTAATGGGCGGTGGTGTTGGTGTTTCCTGCCACGGGTCACATCGGATTGTCTGTGAAACGTCCCAGATTGCGATGCCTGAATGTGGGATTGGGTTGATCCCTGATGTGGGTGGGTCGTTGATGCTGGCGCGTGCGCCCGGGCAGCTCGGGGAATACCTTGGCACGACGGGCGCGCGGATGGATGCTGGCGATGCCATTTATGCGGGATTTGCAGATACATTTGTTCCAAGAGCCAGCTGGATCGAGATGTTAACGCAGCTGATCGAAACGGGCGATGCCGCGTGTATTCACGACTTTGCGCAAGCATCCCCGAATGCAGCGCTTAAAGGACTGCAGTCCGACATTGATGGCCATTTTGGCCATGCGGATATGCAAGGCGTGGCGGCGTCTTTGGCTGCGGATGAGGGTGCATTCGCGGCTTCAGCGTTGAAGATGATCAATAAGAAAAGCCCGATTTCGGTGGCGGCGACCCCTACCCTGATTGATCGGGTTCGCAAAGCAGATACGATCGAAGCCGCCTTGACCGAAGAATACAAATTCACCTACCGCGCGGCGGAGTTTGGTGATTTCATCGAAGGTATAAAGGCAACAATTATTGATCGCAGCCACACGCCGAAATGGCGTTTTGCAACTTTGGCGGATGTCAGCCAAACTGATATCGAAATGATGCTTGCCCCGTTGGGCGAAACCGCACTTTAGGAGAGAACCATGAAAATCGGATTTATCGGACTGGGGAACATGGGCGCGCCGATGGCGGCTAATCTGGCGGCTGCGGGCCATGTGGTAACGGGGTTTGACCTTGTGGCGGATGCCCCTGATGGTGTGACCATGGCGAATACTGTCGTTGAGGCCGCAGTAGGACAAGATGTGGTTATCACAATGCTGCCTAACGGAGAAATTTTGCAATCTGTAGCAGGCGATATCGTTGCAGAAATGACCAAAGGCGCTGCCTTTATTGATTGTTCGACCGTAGATGTGGAAAGCGCACGTAAGGTGGCCGATGCTGCAACTGCACTTGGATTGCATGCAGTGGATGCACCCGTTTCGGGGGGCATTGGCGGTGCGGCGGCGGGGACTTTGACGTTTATGGCGGGCGGATCAGAACAGGCTTTTGCGCTC
>CAYWIR010000411.1:0-2654 GCA_964458375.1 uncultured Neptunicoccus sp. | reverse complement strand
GGGCTTTATATGCTTGAAACCAACAACATGCCGATCATGACGACCCTGCAATACTGGGATCACGGCTTTGAAAGCCCGTTCAAATCGGAAATCTACTATGTGAACACAACACGGTTCACTGATCTGAAATGGGGAACAAAAAACCCTGTCATTTGCCGCGATCCCGAATTTGGCCCCGTGCGCATTCGTGCCTATGGTACCTATGAAATCAAGGTCACGGATCCTGCCAAATTCCTGTCTGAAATCGTTGGCACCGACGGTGAATTTACGATGGATGAAATCAGCTATCAAATCCGCAATATCATCACGACACAGTTTTCCGCAGCGATTGCCAGCTCTGGCATTCCTGTTTTGGATATGGCCGCAAACCTGATTGATCTGGGCAAACTGCTTGCCAGTAAAATCGCTCCATCCTTGGCCGAATACGGGCTAGAAGTTCCGAACCTGTACATCGAAAACATCTCTTTGCCGCCCAAAGTGGAAGAGGTGCTCGACAAACGCACTTCCATGGGCATCGCAGGCGATCTCGATCAGTTCATGAAGTTCAACGCCGCCGAAGCCATGGGCAACGCCGACAGCGCAGCAGGCAGTTCAATGGCCGCTGGCATGGGCGCTGGTATGGGCATGGCAATGGCGCAGCAGATGAACCAAGGGCCTTGGGGTCAACGCCCCACAGCCGCGCCACAGCAGACCATGGCACCGCCACCACCGCCTGTGGAAAAGGTCTGGCACACGGCCATTAACGGCGAAACCAACGGCCCGTTTTCACGCGCCGCCCTTGGCCGCATGGCAACAGATGGATCACTGACCCGCGAAACCCACGTTTGGACCGCAGGTCAAGACGGCTGGAAACGGGCTGCCGATGTCATGGAACTTGCGCAACTGTTCACCATCATGCCACCTCCTCCCCCTAGTGCCTAAGCCCGATGCGGGCAGTGCTCACATGGTTACCCTTCCAATGGCCCCACCGCCGCACGGTGTTAAAGTGGGTCCATTGGATCATGCTACCGCTCTTGATCTGGTTTGTGATTATGCAACCAAAGGACGTGGTCCCCATGGGTAAATTGGCCTTTAAAATCCATTCCAACCTCGCGCTGTTCTTCGTGAGCATTTCGATCTTATGGACCGCTGACATGCTGCGCCGCGGCTTGGCTGGGCGGCCTGGCCCAAAACTGCCACCTTGGGCCCGTAAAACCCATAGGATCATGCACAAAACCATAATTTGGGGGCTGTTCTGTGTCGGCTTTACAGGGTTCCTGCTCGGCCTCACCTCTTCTGTTTTGCTCAAGGCAGGTGGCTTTTTGCCCATCGCTCCGCCCATGGGGTGGAAACACATGAATGAGTGGGTGGGCGATGTCCACATCATCCAATTCTACGCGCTCGCCGTGATCATCGGAGGCCATGCCCTGTTTCACATCTGGCGACACTTTCACTTGCGCGATAACGCCCTGCGCATCATGGTGCCTAAAACTTTTCACAAGTGGTTATAGACGGTATGGACGCAGCGCCCATAGAACATAAATTCCCCTGCAACACCTGCGGGTCGGATATGCGCTTTGCCCCAGGCACGGACCAGTTGATGTGCGATCACTGCGGCGCGGTCGAGGCTATCGGCTATGCCACCAACGCCACCGCAATCCGCGAGTTGGATTTCCAAAAAGCCCTGCGCGAAGAGCTGCCAAAATCCGAAACCAAACAAATCCGCACGATCACCTGTGAAAACTGCGGCGCTCATGTGGAATTTGATCACAAAACCCACGCCGCAGAATGCCCCTTCTGCGCCACGCCTGTTGTCACCGACACAGGCGCAGAACGCCAAATCAAACCCCGTGCTTTGTTGCCCTTCAAACTCACAGAACCAAACGCACGGCGCCAGATGACAGATTGGCTAGGCTCCTTGTGGTTCGCCCCCAATGGCCTGCAAGAATACGCACGCAAAGGCCGCGCCATGCAGGGCATTTATGTTCCTTATTGGACCTATGATGCAGACACCAAAAGCAGGTACGCGGGCCAACGGGGCGATGTGTATTACGTCACCGAACAGGTCCGCGTAAAACGCGAGGGGCGTACCGTCGTGGAAAACCGTCAAGTGGCCAAGGTTCGCTGGTCCCCTGCCCGTGGCCGCGTGGCCCGTTTCTTTGATGACCTGCTGGTGCTGGGGTCAAAATCTCTGCCCAAATCCTATACGGACGCGCTCGCCCCATGGGATCTGTCAGAACTCGAACCCTACGATCCTCAATACCTCGCAGGTTTGCGGGCCGAAGGTTACACCATCCCCCTTGATGAGGGCTTTAAAGAGGCGCGTCATCATATGGATCGCATGATCCTGCGGGATGTAAAGTTTGATATCGGCGGGGACAAACAGCGCGTCACGCATATTGATACGGAAGTTTCGGACGTGACCTTCAAACACATCTTGCTGCCCGTTTGGATGGCCGCCTACAAATATCGCGGCCAAACCTACCGCTTTGTGGTGAATGGCCAAACGGGTGCCGTGCGCGGTGAACGGCCTTACTCCAAGGTTAAGATCGCCATCGCAATCATTGTTGGCCTTATCCTAGCCGCCGCGCTCGGTGCCATTATCGCCACAAACGGACAAACCTGATGTTTCCAATCCGCGACCACAATCCATCCCGCAACACGCCATACGTGAC
>CAYWIR010000410.1:0-2655 GCA_964458375.1 uncultured Neptunicoccus sp. | reverse complement strand
CACTCGCCTGAAATTGGCTTCAAAACCCGTTATTTTATTGGTTGAAACCCTGTTTTTGAAGGGCATCTCACCGAGATGCGATCCGTGTAAGATTTAAGGGGTTGAGACTTGTGATTGGGTAGCAGATGGCGGCCAAACTAAGCCGCTGAATTGATACGCAAAAGGCCATGCGGCTGAGGAATGTGTAACACGTTTTTGTCCTGAGTTGATCTGCTACCCCCGATGTCCTGAGTGCTTCCCAGGTTTTGAGGGTTTTTCAGATCGGAAGCCTTGGAGACAAAACAGATGAAACAGACAAAACAACCCAAAGAGAAAATCGTCTGGGACGGGATTGTGAAGGGTCTTGGATTTAGGACGCGCGGGGTTTCCTCAAGCTGGATTTTGCAGACGCGCATTCGGGGGCGGCAAGTCAAACGCGGCGTGGGGGATAGACCCGAAGTTTGAAACGCTTGTCGCAAGCAACGGATTTCATCGAAAATGAATGTACTTATAAATGGACTGTTGCATATGTACATAAAAGTTGACAATGTTGGAGGATCGGATGTGAATTATCTTACATCCGTGGAGATGTGAGCGCGACCGTGCTGAACAGTTCCGTTGCTCTCCACTCCTTAGGATCAAACAAGGAGGAATTGGATATGTCCGACGATCCAGAAAAGGTTTGGCCAACCGGTCTGAACCTCAAAGAAGCAGAAGAAGTGCACAGCTATCTTATCGACGGCACACGTGTTTTTGGCGCGATTGCACTACTTGCTCATATACTCGTGGCGTTCTCGACGCCGTGGTTAGGCTAAGGAGGTAAGTTATGAACAATGCTAAAATGTGGCTTGTGGTCTCCCCATCTGTGGGTGTTCCTATCTTCCTTGGTGCCGTTGCCGTTGGCTCATTCGCGGTGCATGTCGCTGTCCTGAGCAATACGTCGTGGGTTTCTGACTTTTTGTCAGGCCAAGAACTCGGATCTGGGGACAAAGTGGCTGCAGCAGCAACCGCTGGTGACCTGAAGGTTGCAAAGGCGGCTTATTCTGTCGATCTTGATGACACCAACCGTGAGATCACTGTGATCCTCAAGGATGGCACCACAGCGACAGCGATCTTGAAGAAAGATCAAACGATGGCGTCTACGGAACCCAATTCTCTCAACGTTCTGAAATAGAGAATTTAAACTGTCTCTTGGACTTTTGCCCAAAGGACACCCTCCTCCGGATGCGTGCGACCGCTCTGCTCTAAGAGCGGTCGGATGCCCGGATAACTAGAGACTAAACATGCTGGACTATCGCGCCTTTGCCTTGCGCCAGCTTGCCTCTGTGACGCCGCGCTTTCTGCCCTTTGCGGATGTGGCGACCAAAGAGGTGCCGCTGTCGCGTTTGCTTCGCCTGTCCCTGTTTCAGGTGACGGTCGGAATGGCGCTTGTCTTGCTTGTTGGCACCCTCAACCGGGTGATGATTGTGGAACTTGCAGTTCCTGCGTCACTGGTTGCTGGTATGTTGGCGCTGCCGCTGATTTTTGCGCCCTTGCGAACATTTATAGGATTTAAGTCCGACACCCATCGTTCCGCCCTTGGCTGGCGACGCGTTCCCTACATCTGGAAAGGCACGCTTTACCAATTTGGCGGCTTTGCTGTGATGCCATTTGCGCTCTTGGTTTTGTCGGGATATGGCGAGGCCATCGATGCGCCGCGTTGGATTGGTTTGAGTTCTGCTGCCCTGGCTTTTTTGTTGGTTGGTGCAGGTGTTCATATGGTTCAGACGGTTGGTTTGGCCCTCGCAACAGATTTGGTAAAACAGGAAGATCACCCCAAGGTCGTCGGCTTGATGTATGTCATGCTGCTTTTGGGCATGGTTCTAAGTGCACTAATTTATGGCGCGCTTCTTGAAACCTATACGCCCGGACGACTTATTCAGGTTATTCAAGGATCAGCCGTCGTGACCGTCGCGCTCAACCTGTTTGCCTTATGAAAGCAGGAAAGTCGCGACCGGAATCGGGCAATGGCTATGGAAACAGCGCCAGTCGTCCGGTTTCGAGAGGCATGGACCGGCTTGATTGGCCACCCCGGAACGATCCGGCTTTTGGCCGTGATTGGACTGGGCACCTTTGGGTTTGGAATGGCGGATGTTCTTCTGGAACCTTACGGGGGCCAAGCGCTTGGTTTTACGGTCGCACAAACAACGAAACTCACAGCGCTTTTGGCCGCCGGATCCCTGATTGGTTTTGGAACCGCCTCAAAGGTTTTGGGATCTGGTGGAGACCCCAATCGCTTGGCAGGCATAGGTGCGCTGATTGGCATCCCTGGCTTGCTCGCGATTGTCGTTTCTTCGGTTGCGATTGGCCCGTCCCTGTTTGTGGCCGGGACATTGGTTATGGGCGTTGGCGCAGGATTGTTTGGACATGCAACGCTAACCGCAACGATCCGCAACGCGCCACCTGAGCAAATCGGATTGTCCCTTGGCGCATGGGGCGGCGTGCAGGCGACCTGTGCGGGCATTGGCATTGCATTGGCTGGTGTCGTGCGCGACATCCTTGTTGGAACAGAGGGCATTTCGGGACTTCAGGCCCATTTGCCCTATCTGGCAGTATTCATAGCGGAAATCGCTTTTCTAGTCCTGGCAATAATTGTTGTGGTTCCCTTGATGGTGCGCCGCAGCAGCAAACGAAGCG
>CAYWIR010000409.1:0-2666 GCA_964458375.1 uncultured Neptunicoccus sp. | reverse complement strand
CTTCACGCGCAGATCAAACCATGCGGCTTGGCCAGTGATCGGATCAGAGTTGGACCAGCGTAGACCGTCGCCTTTGGGGGGCAGCAGTTCGTGGATCAGGTGATTGAGCAAGAAGCCCTTGGTGGTTTCTGGCGCATCCGTGTCGAGCGCCCAAGCGCCTTTGCGTTTGCCAATGGCGTTCCATGTCCAGACGGTTTTGGCGTTGAGCGCGTCCATCTTGACCACGGGCACTTTGATTTCGCCGTGGTGGGATTTGAGATAGGCCCAGTCACCTTCGGCAAAGCCGTGTTCGGCCCAGATATCACCTGACACGTAAAGGGGATTGTGGCCGTGGATTTGGCGCAGCCATGCGTTTTGCGAGCCCCATGAGTGGTACATCGCGGCAGGGCGTTGGGTCAGCGCATGGAGTGGGTATTCTTCGCCGTCTACCAGTTCCTCTTCGTAGGGTTGCCACCATGTTGGCAGCGGGTCCATTGCCACCTTTAACTGATCGCGCAGGTGATCTGGTGGTTGGATATCGCCGTGGCCTTGGGCGGCCAGATTGAATTTCTGGATTTGTTCGACATAGACGTTGAACATATAGGGCGCGGGGGCATCAAAGATGCCGCGTTCCACGGCCCAATCCTGATAGGCTTGGTTCCATGGTTTGAAGAACAAGGCCTCGTCAGGGATATGATCCATGAAGAAGCCACCGTTTTCGATGTAGGTGTCGATCTGTTTTGGGTTCGGTTCGCCGCGGCCTTTGCCAGAGCCGTCCTCGTTGCGCCAACCTGCCAGTGGGCCAACACCTGGGCGGCGTTGGTGGTTGGTGATGTAATCCGCGTAGTCTTCGTACAAGGGCGAGCCATCTTCGGCGGTGAAGCCGGGCAATTTCATCTTGCCACCAAGCTGGATCAAGGCGGATTGGAAGCCGCGCACATCGCGATCTGGTTCCACAACGGGCCAGCGGATGCTGTCACACATAGCCTCTGCCTCGGAGATTGGGCGGTCGAGGAGGGAGATACAGTCGTGACGTTCCAGATAGGTGGTGTCTGGTAGGATCAGGTCGGAAAACGCCACCATTTCAGAAGAATAGGCATCGGAATAGATAATCCGTGGGATCACATATTCGCCGTCTTCGTCTTTGTCTGTCAGCATATCCATCACGCCGCGCGTGTTCATGGAAGAGTTCCACGACATGTTCGCCATATACATAAACAGCGTGTCGATCTTGTAAGGAATGCCAGCGTGGGCGTTGGAAATCACCATGTGCATCATGCCGTGGGCGGACATGGGGTTTTCCCAAGTAAACGCCTTGTCGATGCGGATTGCGTTGCCGTCTGCATCAATTGCGAGGTCTTCTGGACCCTGCGGGAAGCCGAGGTGTGGGCCGTTTAAGGGTTTGCCCGGTGTCACGACTGAGTGTGGTTTTGGGTGGATCGTGACAGGCTTTGGATAAGGTGGTTTGAAGCGATAGCCGCCTGGGACCTCGACCGAGCCGAGCAGGATTTGCAACAGGTGCAGTGCGCGGCAGGTTTGAAAGCCGTTGGAATGGGCCGAAATCCCGCGCATAGCATGGAAGGCGACAGGGCGGCCGATCATTTTGTCGTGCTTTTCACCACGGAAGTCTGTCCATGGTTGGTCAATCGTGATCTCTTTTTCAAAGGCGGTGTGCGCCAGTTCCGCAGCGAGGCGGCGGATCGTGTCTGCTTTTACGCCAGTCTTTTCGGCCACGTTTTCAGGCAGGTAGTCATCGACGAGGTATTTTTCTGCCATAAGCTGGAAGGCCGGGCGGTATGTGTTGCCCCCTGCTGCATGTGCGCCTTGCAGGTTTGGTTTCACGCCTTTTTTGTTCCATGCAACGGCTTTGCCAGATTTACGATCAAGGACCAGCGGTTCACCATCTTTGTCACGCAGGAACAGGCCGTTTTCTGGGCTGTCTGGGTTGCAGTTCACCAGATAGGGCGCGTTGGTGTAGCGGATGAGGTAATCAAGATCGACTTTACCTGCTGCCAACAATTCGCGGATCATCGAGAGGATGAACAGCCCGTCTGTTCCAGGTGTGATGCCGACCCATTCGTCTGCGATAGCGTTATAGCCTGAGCGGACGGGGTTTACGCCAACGACCTTGGCGCCGCGTTCTTTCAAACGGGACAGGCCGAGTTTGATGGGGTTGCTGTCGTGGTCTTCGGCAACGCCAAAGATCATGAACATTTCGGCCCGTTCCCAATCGGGTTGGCCAAATTCCCAAAACGCGCCGCCCATGGTGTAGATGCCTGCTGCGGCCATGTTTACGGAACAAAAGCCGCCGTGTGCGGCGTAGTTTGGTGTGCCAAAGTTCTGAGCCCACATGGATGTGAGGGATTGGGATTGGTCGCGTCCTGTGAAAAACGCGAGCTTTTCAGGGGCTGTTTCCCGTAAGGGTGTGAGCCAATCAGAGGCGATTTGGAAGGCTTCGTCCCAGCTGATTTCTTCGAACTCACCTGAGCCACGGGGGCCAACCCGCTTCATGGGGGCATTGAGGCGTGCAGGCGAGTAGTGCTGCATGATGCCAGCAGAGCCTTTGGCGCAGAGTACACCACGGTTGATCGGGTGATCGCGGTTGCCTTCGATGTATTTAACTTTTTCGCCGTCCATGTGGACGTTGATCCCGCAGCGACAGGCGCACATGTAACACGTGGTTTTGC
>CAYWIR010000408.1:0-2679 GCA_964458375.1 uncultured Neptunicoccus sp. | reverse complement strand
GGTGCCGATGTTGTAGCCTGTGGCGAACAATTCGGGCAGTAGGATGAGGTCGGCCGATAGGGTCATTAACGTGTTATCTAGCCATTTAAGTCGTTGATCTGGCTGTAATTCTGCGGGGCACTGCCCCAACGCGAGGCGGAACACATCAGCCACCTTAGCTGTCCGTTACCATGATTTCACGGCGGTAATTCGTGAGGTATTCACAACCTGTTTCCGTCACAACAATACTGTCCCCAATGCGGCCAGCGGTAACGCCATCCACAGAAATACCGCCGTCCACAGCAAAGGTCATACCCGCCTCTAGAACCGTTTTGTCCCCTGCTTTCAATTCAGGGGCTTCAAGATAAGCCACGCCAATGGAGCGCCCCGTGCGGTAGCCTGTTTCATAGCCGCGTTCGGCATAAACCGCATTGGCCGCAGAGGCGACGTCTTCGGCGATGACACCCGGTTTTATGGCGGCAATTGCGGCCTGTTGCGCATCAATGGCGGCTTGTTGGACACGGGCGGCATCGTCTTTGATAGCGGCAACGTGGAACATGCGGTCAAAACCGAGTTTGTATTGTTTGAACTGGGCCATGTTGCAGAAACAGAAATAGACAGGATCGAATTTGTCATACTGCTTCACCGAAGCACGGCGGTGCACCATGGAGGCATCCTTGCCGCTTTGCAGAATTTGCAGGTTGTGGATCATCGGTGACACGAAGCGATCCCATCCTTTGTCCGTCAGGAAGCCAGCCGCCGCACGGGTGCCTGCGTCGATGACCGCAAGCGCGCTTTCGTATTCTTGTGCGCCCATAGACAAAGAGCCATGTGCGGCTTTCATCATGGCGCCTGCGATTTCACCCGCTTGCTTCATCACATTGATTTCTAACGGGGATTTCACCATGCGTTGCGCGCCAAGGATTGGCCCAATATCGCAGAGCTTGGCGCTGGGATAGCGGTCATCTAGGAAATTGCGCACGATTGCGGGGATGTCCGTTTTTTCGATCCAGACCTCGGATGGGTCTTCTGGCAAGGCTTCGGACAGCGCACGGCCCCAGCTGCGTTGACCAGCGTCTTCCCATGTTCGCACGTCTTCAACCCATGTCATTTCAGCGACCATTTCGCTTTCCATGAGGGGGGTGATGACAATGGGCGCGTCTTGTGCGGGCACAACCAGCATGGAGGGGCGACCAAATTCGATGCCTAAATAGCCCCAGAAGCCCGCGAGGTAGGCAATTGAGCTTTCGGATGTGAACACCGCATGGCTGATGCCGCGTTGTTTCAGCGTGGATTGCAGTGTTTTGGTGCGTTCGATGGTTTCTTCTAGCATGTCGGTGTCCCTGTCGTTTTGTGCAATGATAACAGCGCGGGACAACGCTGAGATTTCAGAAACGACATGGAAGGTCGCCCGCGCAGGTTAAAGCGCGGGCGGCGTTCCTTTAAGGATCGTCCCCAACGCGGACGAGTTGTTTGCCGAAGTTCTTGCCCTCTAGCAGTTCGAGGAAGGCTTGGGGTGCATTTTCCAAGCCGTCTGTCACTGTTTCGCGGAATTTCACTTGGCCGCTGGCGACCATGGGGGCCACTTCTTTGAAGAATTTGCCTGCCACCGCTTCGTGATCTGGGAACAGGAACCCCTGCACGCGCAGACGTTTCACAAGGATTGAAGACCAAACGGCTGGCAATGGCTGGGCATCGGCCACGTTGTCGCCGTTGTACCATGCAATCATGCCGCAAATTGCGATGCGGCCGAACATATTCATGTTGGCGATTGCAGCTTCTGTGGTTTTGCTGCCGACATTTTCAAAATAGAGATCAATGCCTTGTGGTGCCGCTTCGCGCATGGCTTTGCCCAAGCTGCGGGCATCGGCGTGGGCTTTGTGGTCGAGACAAACGTCAAAGCCAAGTTCGCTTTCAGCGTAGGCGCATTTGTCCGCACCCCCTGCAACACCAATGACGGTACAGCCCTTGGCCTTGGCGAGTTGGCCTGCAAGACCACCCACAGCGCCTGTGGCGGCAGAGATCAGAACCGTTTCACCCGCTTTCATCTCGCCGATTTCATTAAGGCCGATCCATGCTGTCATGCCTGGCATACCAAGCACGCCCAGATAGGCAGACAGCGGTGCAATGGTGGGATCGACTTTGCGAATGTCCGAGCCGTCTGAAACGGCATGGGAGGCCCAACCTGTGCGGGCGACAACGATGTCCCCAACGGCGAATTTATCGTTGTTGGAGGCGGTTACTTCAGAAATTGCGCCGCCTTCCATGGTGCCGCCGATTGGCACGGGATCCGCGTAGGATTTCGCGTCGTTCATACGGCCGCGCATGTAAGGGTCGAGCGAGAGCCAGATGGTGCGCAAGGCGACTTCGCCAGCGCCGATTTCGGGCAGGGATTTGTCTTCGTAGTTGAAATTGTCGAGCGTGGGCCAGCCAGCGGGGCGGGACGCGAGGGCGACGTGTTTGGCGGTCATGGTGGACTCCTGTTGTTTTGAGTTGGAGCGAGGCTAATCGGGAATGGAAGGCACGCCAAGATGTGCCGTAGCGTAGTGGCGGCTTGGGAAGGTCCGTCGTTGGCTTACCTGCGAGTCAGCCTAGGGGCGTGGATCAATCGGTTTGATGGGATCAAAGGCCGCCTCAATGTCCTTGCCTGCGCTGATCAGGATATCTTCGCGGAAGCGGCGGGCGATAAGTTGTACGCCC
>CAYWIR010000407.1:0-2680 GCA_964458375.1 uncultured Neptunicoccus sp. | reverse complement strand
GCGCTGCCAAGCTCTTGCCCAGCGCAGGGTTCAAACATCATCGTGCGGCATTCTTCCCATGTGGTTCCCGCGTCCATCTTGGACAAGCAAGCAACTGTTTGGGTCTGGCGCGTTTCCGTTTCAGAGGCTTGTGCGGCGGTGGTGAAGGCCGCAAAGCCAACAATGCTCGCGGCGATTAGATTAGAATATGTCGGCATTACGCCTCCTGTAATTTCATAAGTTCGCGGCCTGTGAGCATCCGACGAATTTCCGATGTGCCTGCCCCGATTTCCATCAGTTTCGCATCCCGCATGATCCGTGCCAAGGGGCTGTCGTTCAAGAAGCCAGCACCGCCCATGGCTTGTACACCTTGCACCGCCATTTCCATTGCCTTTTCAGAGGAATAGAGCACGCAAGCAGAGGCATCTTGGCGTGTGACTTCACCCCGATCACAGGCGCCTGCTACGGCATAGACATAAGCACGCGCTGAATTCATGTTCGTGTAGATGTCTGCGATTTTACCCTGCATCAATTGGAAGTTCCCGACGCTTTGGCCAAACTGTTTGCGCTCTACCATGTAGGGCATGATGTGATCGAGGATCGAATGCATGATACCAACGCCAATCCCCGACAGGACAACACGTTCGTAATCAAGCCCCGACATCAGCACATTGACGCCTTTGCCTTCTTCGCCGAGCACGTTTTCAAATGGGACTTCAACGTTGTCAAACACCAGCTCAGCGGTGTTTGACCCCCGCATGCCCAGCTTGTCAAAATGGGCGCTGGTGGAAAAGCCTGTCATCTCTTTTTCGATCAGAAAGGCTGTCATGCCACGGGGGCCAGCTTCGGGGTCTGTTTTGGCATAAACCACCAGAGTATCGGCGTCTGGACCATTGGTGATCCAGTATTTAGCGCCGTTGAGCGTGTAATAGCCGTTCTTCTTTTCAGCCTTCAACTTCATGGACACAACATCAGATCCAGCACCAGATTCTGACATTGCAAGCGCGCCAACATGATCGCCTGAAATCAGTCTGGGAAGGTATTTTTCTTTTTGTTCGGCCGTGCCGTTCAGGGCGATTTGGTTGACACAAAGGTTGGAGTGCGCGCCGTATGACAGGGACACGGATGCAGAGGCACGGGCGATCTCCTCTACAGCGATGGTATGGGCGAGATAGCCCATGTTCACGCCACCGTATTCTTCGTCAACTGTGATACCAAGGAGGCCAAGTTCACCCATTTCCTTCCACAACTCGGCAGGAAAGTTGTTGGACGCGTCGATTTCAGCGGCCATAGGGGCAACGCGGTCTTGGGCCCAGCGGTGGACCATATCGCGCAGGGCTTCGACGTCTTCGCCGCAGGCAAAATTCATAGAAGATGTGAACATCGCGGGACCTCTTGCGATTTAATTGAACAGTTGTTCACATAATACGCACAGAATCCAACATGTCTACATCAAAGTGTCAGCCTGCTTGGAACACGGCGGCGACCTCTTCTCGGATAATCATGGCCAACAGATCGCAATCTTCAAGCGTGAAGGTGAGCGGCAGGCGCATATCAAACAGACCCGCAAGAATGCGATCTGTGTTTGGTAAGCTCTGCGCATCGACATAGGCCCAACTGTCATGGCGAGATGTAAAGCCAACGGGCTGGTCCGCACCAAACCATTTCAGTTCTACGCCGCGATTGGCTGTGCGGGTTTGCACATCAATCATTTGGTCATTCGACAATTCGGGACACAGAAATTGAAACGACGACATGACGTAGCGTTCTTTTTCTGGACGGGGGATGATCTGAATGCCCGTTGCGTTGCGCAGGCCTGCTTCGACGCGATTGTAGCGTTCGTTCCATGCCTGACATTGGGCATCAAGGTTACGCAGTTGGGGGCGCAAGATTGCAGCACGCAGATTGTCCATACGGCCAGAACAGTTTGGTGTTTCGAGTTTGATTTGGTCAAACACCTCTTTGTCTGGCCCTGCCCCGTTGCGTTCAAACAGCATATAAGAGCCAGAGAGCATGATCGCGCGGGCGGCCAAATCTGCATTGTCGGTGACAAGCAACCCACCCTCCCCTGAATTCAAATGCTTAAAAGTCTGTGTAGAATAGCATCCCGCAATTCCATGACGGCCACTTGGCACACCATCCCAAGAGGCACCCATTGTATGGGCGCAATCCTCAATCACTTTGATGTCTGCTGTGTTACAGATTTCCATCAGCGCATCCATATCCACCAAATGGCCGCGCATGTGGCTGAGCATCAGAAACTTTGCGCCGCTTTGGGTGATCTTGTCCTGTAAATCTTGCAAATCCATGACCAGAGCGTCCGTAACCTCGACGAATACGGGATCACAGCCTGCATTAGCGATGGCCCCTGGCACGGGTGCGAGCGTGAAGGCGTTGGTGAGAACCTTATCCCCCGCCTTTGCGCCAGCTGCACGCAAGGCAGCGGCTAGGGCATATCCACCTGAGGCGACAGCCACGCAGTATTTTGCGCCCACATAGGCTGCAAATTCTTGTTCCAGCAGGGCCGTTTCGCCTTCTTCCCCTGCGGCGAGGTTATAGCGGTGCAGCCGCCCGTGACGCATCACTGCAATTGCCGCTTCAATCGCCTCTTCTGGCAATGGCTCTTGTTGGGTGAAGTTTCCAGTGAAAATCTGTGACACGCGGCGCGGCTTTCTGTTCGTTTCCCGCTGTACTGACAGGA
>CAYWIR010000406.1:0-2681 GCA_964458375.1 uncultured Neptunicoccus sp. | reverse complement strand
CGATGTCTTGCGCAAATGGCGTTAAATCAACATCGTCCGATGGCAGCGCATCTTCAGCACGATCTACGGCAATTGACTCGTCCGAAAAAAATGCTGGCCAAAGGGGCCACACATCTTTTGTCTGTGCAGGCCGAAGGGCAACATCCCGAACGATTTCTCCATCGAAATCGTAACCAAGCTGCTTGTAATCCTCTGCGAATACGCGATGGATGCGTTTGCGCTGCGACGGGCTGAGGACAAGGTCATCTACGGTCTCGTTGGTCTGCCGCAATTGGGGCAGGGGGGCGAGCCCATCCAAAGCCAAACCAGCAATATCTTGATCCAGTGTTTCCTGACGAAAAATATGATCCGCCAAATGCAAACAATTGAAGGGATGCGTTTGCGGCAACAAATGGTGTTTTAAATTGCCCTTAAGTGTTCTTTGAATACGGTCATAAGACACGCGCGGATTTTCCAGAATATCCAATGCCTGATCAATATCTAAGTCAGGCATACGCGACAGTTCCCCACTGCCATCCGCGCCAGAGCTGCCGTGTTTGAACATACGCAACGCTGAAAGAAATCGCGTCTCTGGGTGGCGAACGACGGCGAATTTCAGCGCGTCCTGCCAGTCTTCGGGGATATGACCATAGCAACGACGCATTGGTGGTGCATCCCACATGGCTTGCACCGATGTTCCAGCGGTCTTGGGAATATGTATAAAAACAGCGCGAGGCGCGTCGAACAGAAAACAGGTCATATCAAGGGCCTGATCTCTGTCCTGAACAGAAAAGGCACGCCGCAGCGTGCCAATTCAGAAAGGTCATTAAAACGGGATCTCGTCATCCAGATCAGAGTTTCCACCACCTTGCGGCCCGCCTTGGTTTCCACCACCGTAGCCACCGCCTTGATCACCGCCATAGCCGCCACCTTGGTCGCCGCCGTAACCGCCACCATCATTGCCATAGCCACCGCCGCCAGAACCGCCACCATCGCGACCGTCCAGCATGGTCAGTGTGCCACCATACCCTTGCAAAACAACCTCTGTGGAATAGCGATCATTACCGCTTTGATCTTGCCATTTGCGGGTCTGCAATGCGCCTTCGATGAAAACTTTTGAACCCTTTTTCAGGTATTGTTCGCACACGCGCACCAAACCTTCTTGGAAAATTGCAACACGGTGCCACTCGGTCTTTTCCCGATTTTCACCCGTGTTTTTGTCGCGCCAGCGTTCAGATGTAGCAACTGTCAGGTTACATACCTTCCCGCCATTCTGGAACGAACGTACCTCTGGGTCGCGCCCAAGATTACCGATGATCATTACCTTGTTCAAACTACCAGCCATTGGAGCGCCTCTCTTAAGTCGATTCTCTGATCGTATGCGTTACAGTGTTGTTAACTATGATCCGTTAGACCTGCAACCGTTCAACAAAGCGTTAACAGGCCCGATTAAACCAGCGGTCCCTAGCCAAGTTGCATAAAAAGAGTTAATGATCGCGCAGCAGGGGTTTTGAAAAGGCGTCAAAGATGCGCAAAACGATTGGAGTGTTGTCGGCAGTCGCCATGATCGCAGGGCCTTTTGCAGCCTATGCAGACATCGTTAAATCTTCAAAATCGCGCACCCGTATTTCGAACGCACACTCCAAACTGATCGACAAGCGTTTATCCAAGCAATACTCCAGCTCAAGCCGCTTGTTGCCGAGCAAACCAAACCGTTTGGACATCATCCCGCGCTACACAGGGAATTATAAAGGCGTGTACAAGCCGATGGCGGAAGCTGCGGCGCGCAAATATGGGATTCCTGTCGATCTGTTCAATCGCTTGGTGCAACAAGAAAGCAATTGGAACCCGAAAGCCAAAAGCCATGCTGGCGCCATTGGCCTTGCCCAATTGATGCCGTTCACTGCTAAATCCCTTGGTGTGAACCCCCATGACCCGCGTCAAAACCTCGAAGGCGGCGCGCGTTATTTGAAACAGCAATACAACAAATTCCGCAGTTGGCGACTTGCACTTGCTGCCTATAACGCAGGCCCTGGTGCCGTTGAAAAACACAATGGCGTCCCCCCCTACAAAGAAACGCGTAACTACGTGAAAAAGATTTTGGGGCGGTAAGTCCTGTTCAACTGACGTCAACTGTCAGCAGGATCACATGTTCGCTGAACGTTCTCAATTTTTGATTGGCAATCTGAACCCGATGTCCTAGGTATTGGTACGTCTTGGGGGCAGAGCAATGGCTGAATTAAAAAACATCGAAATTCGCGGCGCACGCGAACACAATCTAAAGAACGTGGACGTGAATATCCCACGGGATCAACTGGTTGTAATTACCGGTCTTTCAGGGTCAGGGAAGTCATCGCTCGCCTTTGATACGATCTACGCTGAAGGGCAACGCCGTTATGTAGAATCGCTCTCTGCCTATGCGCGGCAGTTCCTTGATATGATGCAAAAGCCAGATGTGGATCACATCTCTGGCCTTAGCCCTGCCATTTCAATTGAACAAAAAACCACGTCCAAAAACCCGCGCTCCACTGTTGGCACGGTAACCGAAATTTACGACTATATGCGGCTCTTGTTTGCACGCGTCGGCACGCCTTATTCCCCTGCCACGGGTCTCCCGATTGAAGCACAGCAGGTTTCCGAAATGGTCGATCGCATCATGACGATGGAAGAGGGGACACGCGCCTATCTACTTGCCCCGATCG
>CAYWIR010000405.1:0-2705 GCA_964458375.1 uncultured Neptunicoccus sp. | reverse complement strand
CGCAGGTGATGGCTATGACGAAGCGCGGATGATGTTGCAGCGGGCAACGCGGAACATGGCAAAAATGCTGTCAGATGTAGGGCCAGAGGGATATGTGTTTCGCACGGATTTGCGATTGCGGCCCAACCCGTCTGTGACGCCCGTTTGTGTGCCCATGGATGCGGCAGAACGGTATTACGAAAGCGAAGGGCGCACCTGGGAGCGGGCGGCGTTTATCAAGGCGCGGGCCTGCGCGGGGGATATCGCCGCGGGGCAAGCCTTTTTGAAGCGGATTGCCCCATTCGTTTGGCGCAAGCATTTGGATTTTGCGGCCATTCAGGACGCCCATGACATGCGTCTGTTGATCCGCGAACACAAAGGGCTCGGAGGTCCAATTGTGGTGCGCGGCCATGATATGAAGTTGGGGCGGGGGGGCATTCGCGAGATCGAGTTTTTCGCGCAAACCCAGCAATTGATCGCAGGGGGGCGTGATCGGGATTTACGCTCTGAAACCACGCTTGGAGCGTTACAGGCGTTGGGGGAGAAAGGCTGGATTCCGCGTGATGTGGTGGAGGCGTTAAGCGCGGCCTATGTGGCCCATCGCACCACCGAGCATCGGATTCAGATGCTACGAGATGCACAAACCCAAACACTGCCTGTGAGCGAGGATGCGGTGGCACAACTGGCGCATCTGTCAGGCTGGGGCGATGTTGAAGCCTTTCTGGAGGATCAACGGCAGCGTTTGCAGGGGGTGCATGATCGCATCGAAGGGTTCTTTGAGCCAGAGGCAGTGGACAATGTTCCAGCAGAGGTGGTGCCGCTTGATACGTCCTTGCGCGATGTGATGGACAGTTGGGCGGCTTTGCCTGCGCTGCGGTCTGATCGGTCTGTGACGATCTTTGAGCGGCTGCGCCCAGAGATCGAACAGCGGTTGGCACGGGCCAATAAGCCAGAGTTTGCGCTGGCCCAGCTTGATGGGTTTATGCGCAAATTACCTGCGGGGGTGCAGTTGTTTTCGCTGTTTGAAGCCAGCCCGCAAATTCTGGATTTGATGATGGATATTTGTGCAACGGCACCTGCGCTTGCGCAGTATTTGTCGCGTAATACCAGTGTGTTGGATGCAGTTATCAGTGGGCAATTTTTTGAACCTTTGCCAGATGCGGAGGGGTATTTGAGCCTGCTGCACAGTGCGCTGGCGGATGTGGATGATTATGAAGATGCGTTAAACGCTGTGCGCCGCTGGCAGAAGGAACAGCATTTTCGCATCGGGGTATTGATGTTGCGAAAACTGGCGGGGTTGGACGAGGTGGAAGGGGCCTATTCCGATTTGGCCCAAGCGGTGATCCAAGGGCTGTTGCCTTGGGTGGAACAGGATGTGGTGCGCCGTTTTGGGCGGTTCGAGGCACAGGATGTCAGTGTCTTGGCCATGGGAAAGCTGGGGTCGCGGCAAATGACCGTCAGCAGTGATTTGGATTTGATCGTGCTTTACGCCGCCTCGGGGGAAGTGTCTGATGGGCGCAAAGCCCTGTCCCCTAGCCAGTATTTTGCGCGCGTGACGCAGACCTTGATCACTGCGCTGTCTTCGCCGATGTCGGAAGGGGAATTGTACGAAGTGGACATGCGGTTGCGGCCTTCGGGACGGCAAGGGCCTGTTGCGACCTCGGTCATTGGGTTTGAGGCGTATCAGAACGAAAAAGCATGGACGTGGGAGCATTTGGCGCTGACCCGTGGGCGAGTTGTTGCAGGTGCGGTGCACAACGTGGAGGCCGTACGCGGTGCCGTGCTGGCTGTGCAGCGGGACGCGCAGAAGGTGGCGCAGGATGTGGTGGATATGCGGGCGCGGCTGTCAGCGGCGAAAGGTCAACAGGCCCGTGCGTGGGATGTGAAAGATTTGCCGGGCGGTATTTTGGATATCGAGTTGCTGGCGCAAATGGTTGCTCTGCTCGCAGGCAGCGATTTACGGGACCCGCGCCAGCAATTGGGCCTGTCAGAAGACCCAGAGGTGCGGGGTTTGGCCGATACGCATCGTATGCTGTGCGCAGTGCAACAGGCCCAGCGGTTGGTGATGGCTGGGCGATTTGATCCAGAGGCGCTCGGGCTGGATGGAATGGGGTTTGTTGTTGCGACGTCTGGATTTGAGGATGCGGAGGCGCTGGAAACAGCGATTTTGCGCCAAACCGAGGCTGCGGCGCAGCAGATTGATCGTATTTTGGCCCTGAAGTGACGGGTCTGGAATTGTTTTTGCGACCCGCACATGCCACATGCAGAGCAAGACAGGGAGAGAACGATGGTTTTCAAGGGCAATTTGGAGTGTGATCCGCGTGGGCTGATTTACGAGGCTTATCGGATGGATATTGGCGAGCAGGAGTGCCGCAGTATTTTTCTGGATTGGGCGCTTGGAACACAGTTGGGGGCCGATATGCGGGCCATGCTGGAAGAATTGCTTGCAGAATATGCAGGTGATGGGCCAGATCATGCGATGACGGCGGTGTTGCGCGAAGGTTTGGAGAAGGCCAATCGCCCAGCGGTACGCCGTGGTGGGCGATCCCGCACTGCGGGGTAGCAGAAGAGGCTGCGCCTCCATTCCTAGTTAGATTGGGTGTTTGGTTTGGGCCCCGCCACGTAAAGCGGCGTGGGACTATAAGTATTTTTAGCGAAAAAAGCAGGCGGGCAGCGGTTTAATCGGCGAGGGCGTGCAGGATGCGAGCCCAGCTGCGGATGCCTTT
>CAYWIR010000404.1:0-2714 GCA_964458375.1 uncultured Neptunicoccus sp. | reverse complement strand
GAGGCGGCGGTGACGATATCTGATCCCCATGTGCATTCGGCGCAAATTTCTGCACCAAGATGCACGGTAAGGTCGCGTGCGCGGCGCATGGCCGACAGGCCCCCAAATTTCGACAGTTTAAGCGCAACGGCGTCCAATACGCCAAGCTCTGCAGCCTGCATCAAGGAAGCCAGATCATAGGCGCCTTCGTCGATCTTCATCGGCAGGCCCGTTGCTTGGCGTACGGCGGCGCAATCCTCTAGGGTTTTGCAAGGCTGTTCGAGCATCACGTCGAGATGGGCCACGGCGCGACCTGTGCGCGTGGCGTGCAGTTTCGTAGCGCCGCAATTCCAATCGCCATAGACCAACGGCCCTTTGCCCACAGCCTCGCGCACGCGGATCAGTCGTTCTGCGTCCGCCTGCCAATCCGCATCTGCGCCGAGTTTGACCTGAAACTGACGAATGCCTGTGGCATAGGCCTCTTTCGCGATCCGGGCCATTTCGTCGGGCGCGATGCAGGTGATTGAATGGTAAAGCGGCATGTCGGCGCGGGTGCGTCCGCCCAGAAGCTGATAGAGCGGCATGTTGGCGGTTTTGCCAAAGAGATCCCACAGCGCCATGTCGACAATGGATTTTGCGTGGTTATGCCCCAGAAGAAAGCCATCCAGTTTGCGCATCAAAGCGTCGATCCCCATAGGGGTAGCCCCAAGAATTTCAGGGGCCATTTCCGTGATCGCGCTTGGTACGCCGTCTGCAAAAGCAGGCAGGTAATGGGGGATCGGGCAGACCTCTCCCCAGCCTTTGAGGCCTGTGTCGGTTTCCAGACACAGCACATGGGTTTTGACCGTATCGCAGGTTTTCCCTTCGGCCATGTAATAGGTTTCATGGCTTGTCAGATCGACCGACCAAAGTGTGATGTTCGTTATTTTCATGTGTAGACTGCGACAGGATCGCCCAAAGCGGATTCATCAGGGTGAACGCCGAGACCGGGTTCTTCGGGGAGGTGCAAGTGACCATCTTTGTTGCGTGGACCGCGCCCGCCTGCGATATCGACGGTCAGCATATCCTGACAGGCCCAGACCGCGTGGCAGTTTACATCAGGGATTGTGGCCGCCAGTTGCAGGGCTTCGGTGTCGGCCAGAACGGACCCCCCCGTTGCCATGACGAACATATCAATGCCATGGGACAAGGCCACGTCGCGCATACGGGCGGCTTTGGTGAGGCCACCGACGCGGTTCAGCTTGATGCCAAAAACCTCGGCCAAGCCATCGCGGGCGATGCGGGTGGCGTCTTGGAGTGTGACGAGGCTTTCATCGACGGACACGGGAGCCGCATGTTTGCCAGAAATTGCCTCGATATCATCCAACGATTCACACGGCTGTTCGAACATCACGTTCAGGTCTTCGGTGGCTGACATGACCCGTAGCGCCTGTTGGCGGGTCCAGCCACGGTTCACGTCATAAAGGACAATTTCGCCGTCGCGGCGTATATCTTCGACATCACGCACACGGGCAATGTCGCGTTCTGCATCGCCGCCAATTTTGACGGAATGGGCGACGTAGCCGCGTTGGCGATAGCGGTCCATGACAGCGCGGGTTTCGTCCACTGTCTTGGCCCCAACAGAAGACGCAATGGGGCGCGGTGTGCGGGAACCACCGCCCATAAGGTCGGCGATGGGCATACCCACAGATTGCCCTGCGATATCCCAACAGGCCATATCAATCGGGCTTTTGGCATAGAGATGACCCGGCAGCGCGAGGTCCATTGCCCGTTCTACATCCAAGACTTTGCGTGGATCGAGACCCATAATGAAAGGGGCCATTGTTTCAATGCCGGCGCGGATGCCAGGGCCGTGGGCGGGTACGTATGTGTGTCCCCATGGGGTGCCTTCGCCCCAACCCGTGATGCCTGCATCGGTTTCGATTTTAACCAGCGTTGCGTCCAGCATTTCGAATTTTAACCGTCCGCCTGACAGCCAATAAGGGTGTTCCAGTGGCAGATCGACATGGAAGACGGAAATGCGTGTGATTTTCATAGAGTGTACTCCGCAATGGGCGCGCCGAGGCTGTTAAAATCGGGTGTCACACCCAATCCTGGGGTGTCGGGTGCAAAGAGCTTTCCGTCCTTTGACCACGCGCCGCCGATGCCAGTGGATCGGGTGTTGTAGTTCATAAGGTCTGTCGTGTTTTGCAAATATTCGGGTGGGGTTGAGGCCGCAAAATGCGCAACCAAGGCCGTGGTGATTTCGCCGCCCCATGTGTCTTCGGCGACCACGGGAATGCGGTTTTCCACCAAGAAATCCCGCACGCGGCGTGCCTTTGATAGTCCGCCGAGGTTCGAGAGTTTCAGACAGCAAATTTCAGCCCCGCGATCCGCAACGATGCGCTGTGCGGCGGCCATTCCCGTGACGCATTCGTCGAGCTTCATGGGTTGTTGGGCAATGCGGCGAACCTGTTGGCATTCTTCATAGGTTTGGCATGGCTGTTCGAGAATGTAATCCAGATCCGCCGTGGCACGGGCCACGCGGATTGCATTGTCCACGCGCCATCCTTGGTTCGCGTCTGCCATGGCTTTTTCACCTGGCTTTAACAGGGCCACGCCGGCCTTGATCCGATCAATGTCTTGTGCCCAATCCCCGCCCACTTTGATCTGGAATTGTGCGTATCCATCTGCGCGATATCGCTGCATTTCGGCCAGCGTTTCATCTGTCTTTTTTTGTGGGGCAACACGGTACA
>CAYWIR010000403.1:0-2721 GCA_964458375.1 uncultured Neptunicoccus sp. | reverse complement strand
CTGAGATTGAGCTGGCGAAATCCAACATCATGCTGATCGGCCCGACGGGCTGTGGTAAAACACTTCTTGCTCAAACATTGGCGCGCATCTTGGATGTGCCGTTCACAATGGCGGATGCGACGACGCTGACCGAAGCTGGTTATGTGGGTGAGGATGTTGAGAACATCATTCTCAAACTTCTCCAAGCCTCTGATTACAACGTTGAGCGCGCACAGCGCGGTATCGTTTATATCGATGAAGTTGATAAAATCACCCGCAAGTCTGACAACCCATCCATCACCCGCGACGTCAGCGGGGAAGGGGTGCAACAGGCGCTTCTGAAAATCATGGAAGGGACGGTTGCCTCTGTTCCACCACAAGGCGGGCGCAAACATCCACAGCAAGAATTCCTGCAAGTGGACACCACAAACATCCTGTTTATCTGTGGCGGTGCTTTTGCGGGCCTCGAAAAAATTATCGGCCAACGGGGCAAAGGTTCAGGCATTGGCTTTGGCGCGGACGTCCAAGAAGAAGACAGCCGCGGTATCGGTGAAGTGTTTACCGATCTTGAGCCAGAAGATCTGTTGAAATTTGGTCTGATACCAGAATTTGTAGGCCGCTTGCCTGTGATTGCTACGCTAACTGACCTAGACGAAGATGCGTTGGTTACGATCCTGTCCGAACCGAAAAATGCCTTGGTGAAACAATACCAGCGCTTGTTTGAACTGGAAGATGCCCATCTGAAATTCACAGATGATGCCCTGTCTGCAATCGCAAAACGGGCGATTGAACGTAAAACAGGTGCCCGTGGCTTACGCTCCATCATGGAAGACATTCTGCTCGACACCATGTTCGAACTTCCGGGTCTGGAAAACGTGGCAGAGGTTGTTGTGAACGAAGAAGCCGTGCGCCGCGAAGCAGAGCCGCTGATCGTTTATGCAGACGCTGTGGAAGAGCCAGCGACGGCAAGCTAACCGCACTCAAAACTACATTAAAAAAGGCGCCTCAATCGGGCGCCTTTTTTCGTTACTGCCCCATCAAGGCGGGATCGAAAGGGTACTTCGTTAAGTTTTCATAGCCGTCTTCAGTGATCAAAACCTGATCTTCCAGCTTGATCGAAAAGTCTCCGCCAACCGCGCCAACAGCAGCCTCCACGCATAGGGTCATGCCTGGCTCCAACACATAGTCATAGGCCCCTTCGACAAATTTGTCGGGGTAGGCGATCAACGGCCATTCATCACACAGTCCAACGCCATGCATCAAACACCCGTATTTTTGGGCCATGAATTGGTCGTCTAATTGATGGGTATTCATCGTCAAATCGCGCATGTGAACACCGGGTTTCAACATCTCCATATTGGTCATGATGTGTTCATGGGCATGTTGCATCGCGTAAACCATATCGGGACGCGGTTTTTGATCGCCAATCCACCATGTACGGCTGATATCAACACAAATTCCGTAAGAGCCAACCAAATCGGTATCAAAGGCGATAATCTCGTTTTGCTGGGTAACGCGGGGGCCACATTCCTGAAACCATGGGTTTGTGCGTTGTCCTGATGACAACAACCGCGTTTCGATCCATTCCCCGCCGCGACGGATATTTTCTGCGTGCAGGACCGCCCAAATATCATCCTCAGAGGTCTTTCCATCACCGACATTGGCGCGGGCGAAATCTTCCATCGCCAGAACCGCCGTTTCGCAGGCATGGGACGCACATCGCATGGCCAGAATTTCGTCTGGGCCTTTGATAGAACGGGATTTTTCAGTGACTTCTTCACCATCTTCGACGGTAAATCCATGTGCTTCAAGCGCACGAAGCCCGTGAAGCATGATTTTGTCGACGCCGATCCGCTTATTCCCGCCGCCATGTTCCTTGATCAGGTCTTCTACTTCTTTTGAAAACGCATCTGCCGCTTGGCCAATTTTGTCTCCGCGATCAAAATAGAAAAAGTCGGCACCAGAGCGTTGTTCGCGGACCAAAGGATTGAATTCCGATAGGAAAGGCGAGTTCTTATAGTCCCAAATCACCATGTACCCATCGGCACAGAGCAAAACCGCACGGAACGGGTTGTGGGTGTTCCAAAGCTGCATATTGGTGGAATCCGTGGCATAGCGAATGTTCAAAGGATCGAACATCAACAAACCACCATAATCGCGATCTACGATATGCTGTGTCAGACGTTTATGGCGAAACGCACGCATAGCGGTAAGGTTCGGCATGGTCAGGCCAGCGGCTTCCCACTCGGAAAACGCCAGCTGCGTAGGTCCGATTTCCACGCGATCCATATCATTGGGGCTGCCGTCAGCAAGAAGTGCACCCTTTAACGGATCAATTTTACGAGTGTCTGAAAAATGTTTATTCATGACGTTTTGCTCCCCCAGTCTCGGTCTATGGGTTCACTTCAGCGCACAAAACAATTGCATACATGCCTGTTTGCGCCCATGTTTTTCGAAAATTTGTCGGAAATAGAAGACATGGCCATGGTTCAAGACCTCGCACACATTTTGCAGGACACGTTGTTTGTGAAACCTTGGCAGAATCGCAATACACTGCGCTTGCCAGGTGTGAACCCGCTGCCTTGGGAAAATTGGTTGCTAGAGGACGAGGCTTTTGCACCGCAGATGGCCTATCGGGATCATCTTTTGCGTGAGAACAGAGCAGCAGTTTTTGAGGCAAATGATACTGCATTGGACGCGAGCCAAGAGCTGTTAGAGATGGTTTTAACTCGGCTCAAAGTC
>CAYWIR010000402.1:0-2737 GCA_964458375.1 uncultured Neptunicoccus sp. | reverse complement strand
GGGCCAAACGGCGCAGCAATTCCAACTGCGGTCCACCGCCTTCAAATCCACGGGACCACAGCCAAGCATGATCCGACATCAGCATCGCAATACGGCCCTCGCCCACACGGTCCAAAACCAACAACGGTTTGTCTTCGATGCCCGTCATCACAACGTCACCCTTGCTCGCCTCGGTTTCAATCAGGCGGAACCAGCGCCCCCATCCCGGCAATCCGTCTTCTCCACTCGGGCGCGGTGCAAACTCATCAAGCGCCGCCGTCACGGGATGCCGCTGCCCAAGCTCTGAAATCAGCGGCGTAAACCCCTGCTCCACCACCCGCGCTGTCGGTTTCGCGGGCAGCACCTCATTCAATGGCGAACGCGCAATGCTTTCTGATCCACCAAAGGCAGGACCCGATGCCACCAAAACCGCTCCACCACGCCGCACATAATCCGCAACATTCGCCATATATCGATTTGGTAAAATTCCACGGCGGCGATAGCGATCAAAAATGATCAGATCAAACTCGTCGATCTTTTCCAAAAACAGCTCGCGCGTCGGAAAGGCAATCAAGGACAATTCACGTACAGGCACACCGTCTTGCTTGTCAGGACTGCGTAAAATGGTGAAATGCACCAAATCCACCGCCGTGTCCGATTTCAACAAATTGCGCCACGTCCGCTCCCCCGCATGGGGTTCACCAGACACCAGCAGCACGCGCAACCGATCCCGCACACCATTGATCGACAGAACCGCGCCATTGTTCCGATCCGTCAATTCGCCCGCTTCAGGCACCACCTGAAACTGCAACACGTTCAAACCACCATGGGGCAACGTCAGAGGCAATTCAAACTGCCGCCCAACCTCAACCACAAACTCCCGTGGGTCTTCACCATCAATGGAAATCTGCAAAGTCGCTTCACCCGCCACATCCGCAGGCACCGCCCCTTGGTCTTCGACCCGCACAAACAACGTCACAGGCTCGCCTAAAATTGCAAAGGCAGGGGCTTTGTCGATCACCAAACGACGATCCCAATCGTCGTCTTCGCCCGTCAACACCACATGCACTGGGGCGGGAAACACATCCAGTATCGGCGCATCATGCACCTGCCCGTCCGTCACCAAAATCGCCCCCGCGATGCGACTTTCGGCCACCTCACTCGCGGCTTTCGCCAATGCGGTCACAACCATGGATCCGTCATCCGCTACGCTTTGGTCATTTTCAACTTCGATCAAACGGGTTTCAAAATTCTCAAGATCACCGATTTCAGCCTGCAACGCCGCAACCCCCGCCGCGATCTGGTCTGGACGCACATCAACCGATTGGCTCTCGGTTTTGTCGACCACCACAAACACAATATTGGACAGGTTTTCGCGTTCTTCCTGCCGAAACACAGGCTGCGCCAATGCCAGCAACACAACCGCCAACCCCGCCAATCGCAGCCACCAACCGGGCAACCGCCGCCAAATCGCCAGCAGCACAAACACAAGGGCAACCGCCGCACAAACGATCAAAACATTTTGCGGAATAAGCGGGGTAAAGGCGATTTCAAAATCCATCTTACTGCCCCGCTTTCACTTGGCACACAGAAACCGATGGAAGAAAAATACTCATCTTACTGTCCCAACCGATCCAGCAGCGCAGGCACATGCACCTGATCCGACTTATAATTCCCTGTCAGCACATGCATGATCAGGTTAACACCAAACCGAATGGCGATCTCGCGCTGCCGTTCCCCTTGCGACCCACGCCCCACAGGGAACAGGAACCGCCCACTGTCATTGATGGCCCAAGCACTCGCCCAGTCATTGCCGCCAATCACCACAGGCGTCACACCATCGTTTAGGTTGCGAAACGGCATACCCTCCAACTGCTCTGCATCGGGCGGGGCCGCTTCAACCCAAACCTGCGCATTCGCATACCGACCCGGAAAATCCTGCAACAAATAAAACGTCCGCGTCAGCACATGATCTTCAGGTACAGGTTCCAAACCTGGAATATCCAAACTCCGCGCAATGTCTTGCAACCGCTTACCGTTGGGCGTTCCACCCGACAGGCTCCGCCCCAAATTCGCATCCCGCGTGTCAAACAGGATCATCCCACCACCGCGCAAAAACGTGTTCACCCGCTCCATCGCCGCATCGCTTGGCACGTTTTGCGTGTCTGACACAGGCCAATACAGAAACGGATAAATCGACAGCTCATCTGTTTCCAAATTCACCGAAACAGGTGCAACAGGTTCAATACTTGTGCGCCGAAACAACTCCGCAGATAACCCTGTCAGCCCTGCACGCGACACATCATCCAGCCGCGAATTGCCCGTTTCGACATAGGCCAAAACCGTGTTGTTCACCGCAGCCAACAACTCCGCATCATCCTGCGCTTCGGCTGGTTGCCCTTGCATCAAAACAACCGCCAGTGCCGCCGCAGCCCCGCGCAACCACAACCGCCCGCCAACCAACAACGTCGCCAGAACATCCACGCACAACAGCGCCAAGGCCGCCATCAGCATCCACGCCTGCAACGGCTTCTCCTCAGATCGGGTCAGGGACAAAAACGTTGTCCCACTTGGCCATCGCGCAGCCTCTAAAACACGATCCTGCGCCAACGCATTCAACGCCACACGCCGATCCCCACTTTTATAGACGCCGGGCGGCATATCGGCGGCAAAAACACCAGATGCCAGCCGCGCCCCATCGACCCCCGCCAATGTCGGCGCATCACGCAGCACACCAAACCCGTCAAGCACCTGTTCA
>CAYWIR010000401.1:0-2743 GCA_964458375.1 uncultured Neptunicoccus sp. | reverse complement strand
GAACGCCCCCGCTTCTTTGCCAAGGGCATCGCGCAAGAGGATCACTATTCCTTCAACCGCACCCCCGCCGACGATATGGTTGCGGCCGAGGTAAAAGCCGTGCGCGAAACCGTCGGCATCATGGATGTCACAGCTTTCACCAAAGTGCTGGTCGAAGGGCCTGACGCCTACGCTTTGCTGGATCGCCTCACCGCAAACCGTATGCCCCAAAAAGTGGGGTCCATCACGCTCACCCACATGCTGAACCGTGCGGGTCGGATTGAACTGGAAACCACCATCGTTCGCATGGCAGATGACCAATTCTACCTCGTCTGCGCGGCATTCTTCGAACAACGACTGCTCGACCATCTGGCGCAACAGCGCAACGGCGAAGACGCCACGGTGACCGCACTGTCCGCGGACTGGTCAGCCCTGTCTTTGAACGGTCCAAAATCGCGCGATGTTCTGGCCGCCTGCACAAACGCAGACCTGTCCAACGCAGGTTTCCGCTGGTTGTCCGCACAACAGATCACCGTTGCAGGCCATGATATCTGGGCCTTCCGCATGTCCTATGCTGGGGAACTGGGCTGGGAATTCCACATGCCCAATGCCGCTTGCCTTGATGTCTACACTGCCTTGTGGTCCGCAGGCGAAGCACATGCCATCGCCGATTATGGCTCTTTCGCCATGAACGTGATGCGGATGGAAAAGGGCTTCAAAGGCGCTGGCGAACTCACCAACGAGGTGACGCTGGCAGAAGCAGACGTCTTGCGCTTTGCCCGCACGGATAAAGACTATTTAGGCCGCGACAAAACCTTGAACACCGACCTTCCATGGGTCTGCGCCTATCTGGAAATCGAACCAGACGGCGTCGCAGACGGCCATGGCGGTGAAGCGGTCATGCTCAACGGGACCGTCGTAGGATCGACCGCATCCGTTGCCTATGGCCCAACCGTCGATAAAATTCTGGCCTTCGCCTACATCAAACCAGAAGCCGCAAAACCCGACACCGCGCTAGAGGTCGTAATTCACGGCGCGCCACGATCAGCCCGCGTCTTGGGCCAACCCGCCTATGACCCTGAAAGCCTGAACCCAAGGATGGACGCATGACACTTCCCACCACAATGACAGCAATGGTCACTATGGCCCATGGCGACCTCGATCAAATGGTTCTGCACACCGATTGGCCGCGCCCTACCCCCGCAGCGGATGAAGTCTTGATCCGCGTCGGCGCTTGCGGCCTAAACAATACCGATGTGAACACACGCTCGGGCTGGTATTCCAAAGCCGTGACCGAAGCCACCACAGGGGGCGCTTTCACCGAAGTCTTTGACGAAGACCCCACTTGGGGCGGCGCACCGATCACATTCCCCCGCATTCAAGGGGCTGATGTTTGCGGCGAAATCGTCGCCGTTGGCGCAGATGTTGATCCTGCACGGGTTGGCGAGCGGGTCATCACCGATGGTTGGTTGCGCGATGCCGAAGATTTAGATGACATCAACAAAACAGGTTACTTCGGATCAGAACGAAATGGCGGCTTTGCCGAATACACAACCACACCCGCCCGAAATGCTCTGGCCGTAAAATCTGATCTGTCAGACGCCGAACTCGCAACGTTTTCCTGTTCCTATTCCACAGCCGAAGGCATGTTAACCCGTGCTCAGGTGACCGCATCCGACACAGTGCTCGTTCCAGGCGCATCTGGCGGCGTTGGCGGCGCATTGGTGCAACTGGCAAAACGGCGCGGTGCGCGCGTCATTGCCATGGCGTCAGACGCAAAACACACAGAGGTCGCCGCCCTTGGCCCAGACAAAATCCTGTCCCGCGCACCCGAAAACCTGCGTGCAGCACTGGGCGATGAAAAGATCACCGTCGTCGCAGACATTGTCGGCGGCCCCTACTGGCCAACCCTGATCGACATTCTTGAACGGGGCGGGCGATACACCTGTTCTGGCGCGATTGCTGGGCCGATGGTCGATCTCGACCTGCGCACGTTTTATCTGCGCGACCTGACCTTCACAGGCTCCACAGTGATCACACCAGAAGTCATGCCAAACCTGATCCGCTACATCGAAGAAGGCCAGATCAAACCAGCCCTCGCCGCGACCTATCCTTTGGATCAACTCCGCGAGGCACAGGCCGCCTTTATCGCCAAAACGCATACAGGCAATATCGTCGTAACCCCATGAAAATAAACCGCATTCGCATTTTCAAAACAGACCTGCCCTATGTGGGCGGGGCCTATGTTTGGGGCGCAGGAAACGCCATCGAAACGGCTCGCGCCAGCGTGGTTGTCATCGATACTGACGCGGGCCTGCAAGGATGCGGAGAGTTCACACCATGCGGCGAAAACTACATGGTGGCCCACTCTGAAGGGGTAGAGGCCTTCGCCCGCCTCGCAGCGCCAAAACTGCTCGGAGAAGACCCCCGCCAAGTTGCGCACATCGAACAGCTTATGGATCATACCGTGCAAGGACACGGTTATGCCAAAGCGCCGTTTGACGCCGCCTGTTGGGACATTCTGGGTCAGGCCTGCGGCCAACCCGTTTGGATGCTGCTCGGTGGCAAACTGACCGACGGCGCCCCCATGTACCGCGTTGCCCCGCAAAAAGAGACAGATGAAACGCTGGCCGAAATGCAGCGATATCGCGCAGACGGATACGCACAATTCCAGATCAAAGTGGGCGGGGATTGGGCACGCGATATTGATCGGATCAAAGCAGGCGTGGCCCTGTTAAAACCGGGTGAAAAAGCCATGGCAGAT
>CAYWIR010000400.1:0-2752 GCA_964458375.1 uncultured Neptunicoccus sp. | reverse complement strand
TTACGCAGATGGGTTGACCCGTCAGATGGGCAACCACACCAACGACAACCGTGTGCAGCTTTATGCAGGCGACACGCCCTGCCCGCTGATTGGCCGCGTGTCCATGGACATGATCACCGTCGATATCACCGATCTTGACCACACGCCGACCCACCTTGATATCCTCTGCGATCACCAAACCGTAGACGATCTCGCCGATGCCGCTGGCACAATCGGCTATGAAATCCTCACCTCCCTTGGCGCGCGCTACAATCGCGTATATGAAGGCGACTAAAGGGGAACCCCATGCAGGCACTCACATTTATCGACTCCACGCTCGCCTCCATTGGCCGCAGCGTTTTGGGCTTGTGCGCCGCCATAGGCCGTATCGTGATCTTCGCGGCCATGACCATCGCGCATCTGTTCCGCCCACCGTTCTATTTCCGCGAATTTGCCCAACAACTGCTCACCATCGGCTATTTCTCGCTCCCCGTTGTCGGCCTCACCGCGCTCTTCACAGGCGGCGCACTGGCGCTGCAAATTTACTCAGGCGGCGCACGCTTTAATGCCGAGGCTGTAGTGCCCTCCGTCGTGGCAATCGCCATGGTGCGTGAACTTGGCCCCGTCTTGGGCGGCCTCATGGTCGCAGGCCGTGTATCGTCTTCGATTGCTGCCGAGCTTGGCACCATGCGCGTCACCGAACAAATCGACGCGCTCACCACGCTGTCGACCAACCCGATGAAATACCTCGTCGTCCCCCGCGTGCTCGCCGCGACACTCGCTATGCCAGTGCTGGCGTTCATAGGCGACGTCATCGGCATCATGGGCGGCTTCCTTGTGGGCACCCAACGCCTCGATTTCAACGCCGCCACCTACATCAACAACACTGTGGATTTCCTAGAATTCGGAGACGTCTTCTCAGGCCTCGTCAAAGCCGCCGCCTTTGGCTTCATCGTCGCCCTCATGGGCTGCTACCACGGCTACAACTCAGGCCGCGGCGCACAGGGTGTAGGTAAAGCAACAACGAATGCTGTGGTCAGTGCGAGCGTGCTGATTTTGGCGGCAAACTACCTCCTGACAGAAGTGTTCTTCACGTCATGATGGCCCCAAGCACACACGCGCGGATGGGCCAAGCCCGACCTTGGGAGGCTTCACGTCTTCCCTCCAAGTCATCAAAGACCACACCATTCCGCCCATATACGACCCAACGGAATAAGCCCTCCCATGGGGGAGGTCGGGCTTGGCACATTCGTGCCGTGCGCTACGTTACTATGTTCGTCCTAGCCACCACGGCAAATTCCTCAGTTTTACCAACTCCTGTGCTTGCTGACGTAAGCCTTTCATGTGGCCCGTCCCAGAGATGTCTCTGCCTTTTAAATTCGTTCACACAGTACGAATGCCAAAAAATACCCTGGAAACAGATTATGATAAGCACTGCCAATGAAGAATGGCTTGAAAAGCGAAACGAAGCTCAAGGTGGTTCTCTTCGTTTAAAATGGCACAAAGAGCAAAGCAGAGCGTTACTTGCATTTCCTCCGGCCCGCGATCAATTAGCTTGGGATGTGGTGGAATGATCACCCTTCAAAACGTCAAAAAATCCTTCGGCCCCAACCACGTCCTCCAAGGCGTTGACCTCGACATCGCCAAAGGCGAAAGCATGGTTATCATCGGCGGCTCTGGCACGGGGAAATCCGTGGCGCTCAAATGCGTCCTTGGCCTGATCACACCTGATTCAGGCACCATTACCGTCAATGGCAAAGACACCACCACAGGCGACCGCGATGCCTTCCTCGCCCAATTCGGAATGCTCTTCCAAGGCGGCGCACTCTTTGATTCACTCTCCGTCTGGCAAAACGTCTCCTTCCGCCTCATGCGCGGCGCAAACAAACTCAACAAATCAGACGCCAAAGACCTCGCCATTGAAAAACTCCGCCGCGTCGGCCTCAAAGCCGATGTGGCAGACCGTTTCCCCGCAGAACTCTCAGGCGGTATGCAAAAACGCGTCGGCCTCGCCCGCGCCATTGCTGCCGAGCCCGAAATCATCTTCTTTGACGAACCCACCACAGGCCTCGACCCGATCATGTCAGGGGTCATCAACGAGTTGATCCGCGAAATCGTCGTCGAAATGGGCGCCACCGCCATGACCATCACCCACGACATGTCCTCTGTGCGTGCCATAGCCGACAAAGTCGCCATGCTCCACGAAGGCAAAGTCCAATGGACGGGACCAGTGGCCGACATGGACGCAAGCGGCGACCCCTACTTAGATCAATTCATCAACGCGAGAGCCGAAGGGCCGATTGAGGCGGTGCGGTAACTGTGCAAATAATATTGCTAATTATTTTTGGTATTTTTATTCCTCTTTGCACTCTAATATTGAGCACACTCTTCTTCAAAATTCTGTTTTTACGCCTAAGACGAAAGTTCCTAGTTGCAGTAATAACTAACCTCTGCCCTCCACTCGCCCTCCTATTTTCGTTTTCAGCTACATCGCTTGAAGATTTCGGAGTTGCGCTTGCTTTTGGATTGTTCGCGGTATTTTTCGCTCTGATCGGTACAACAGTGATCCTTATGGTCATTTTGGGTGAAAAACATGTTAAATTACAGTTTTTAGTAGCCTCCTCGATGTCATTACTTATTTCATTTACCGCATTCCTATTCGTAACCTAAGTCAGCATAATGCAAAAATTCTCATGTTAACCAAAGGTCGGATGCCTCATGTTCTTCACCTTCTTCGGCACCATCATCATCGCGGGTATCGTCGGCTATGCCT
>CAYWIR010000399.1:0-2756 GCA_964458375.1 uncultured Neptunicoccus sp. | reverse complement strand
GTCAGATGGGCGCAGGCCCAATGTGACGCTGCTTTGGCCGGCCTTTTGGGCGGCTTGGGCTTTTTCGTCAGATAGGCGCAGGTTAAACCCATCGCCCGCCGCATAAACGGCGCCGTCGGTTTCTGTCAGCTCTGCGTCCAAGAAGTTCATCGGTGGCATCCCAAGGAAGCCGGCCACGAATTTGTTGGCAGGGTGTTTGAACAATTGTTCCGGTGTGCCCTGTTGTTGGATGTGCCCGCCATGCATCACAACGATCTTGTCCGCCAATGTCATGGCTTCGATCTGATCGTGTGTCACGTAGATCATGTTTTTCTGGACCTGTTGGCGCATCAACGCCAGTTCTGCCCGCATCTGTCCGCGCAATTTTGCGTCTAGGTTGGACAGGGGTTCATCAAACAAGAATGTCCCAGCATCCCGTGTCAGCGCGCGGCCCATTGCAACACGCTGACGCTGGCCGCCGGATAATTCGCCCGGTTTGCGGGCCAAAAAGTCAGACAGGCCCAGCATTGCGGCGACGTCGCGCACTTTTTGGTCAATCTCGTCCTTGGGTCGCTTTTCCAGACGCAAAGCAAATGACATGTTCGCTGCAACGTTCATGTGCGGGTAAAGTGCGTAGTCTTGAAACACCATGGCGATGTCGCGGTCTTTGGGTTCCAGCGCGCTCATGGGGCGGTCATCGAAATAAATCTCGCCCCCGCTTACGCTTTCAAGGCCAGCCAGCATCCGCAATGTCGTGGATTTACCGCAGCCTGATGGCCCAACCAGCACCGTGAACTCGTTCTCGGCCATTTCAAGGTTGATGCCATGCAGAACCTCAACGGCACCGTATTGCTTCGTCAAATTTTCAAGCCGAATTACAGGCATTGATTCCCCTCTCGTCAGTCACGCTACATAAATCTGTATACAAAGTGAAATGTAAATATCCAAATTTGCAAAAACTGGATTTTATTTGTATGCTAGGGTATCAAAGCGATCAGGAATCACAAAGGCATGTCATGGCACAGACTTCTACAACGGCCCCAAATGCGGCGCGCGGACTAACGGTTGGGCGCATTGAACAGGCGCTTCGCGAAGATATTGCCGCCGGTGCATTGGAGCCTGGTGAGCGTTTGGATGAGGTGAAGCTGACTGAACGTTTTGGGGTGTCGCGCACCCCTGTCCGTGAGGCATTGACCCGCTTGACCGCCCAAGGCGTTTTGGCGCCGGGTGAAAAAAGGGGTGTTCGCGTTGCGGAATATAGCCGCGAAGAATTGGCGCAAATGTTTGAAGCAATGCATGAAATCGAAAGCGCATGCGCAAGAATTGCGTCTCAGCGCCTTACTTTGTTGAACCGCGCCGAAATCGAAGGCGCGCAGAAAAACTGTATCGAAGCCGCCCAAGCGGGCGAGTTGAATGTATATTTGCGCGCAAACGAAGCGTTCCACGAAGCGATATATCGGGCCACAGGAAACCCTTACATGGCGGAGCTTGCGTCAGACTTTCGCCGCCGCACAGGACCGTTCCGCGCCAAGAAGTTCGCGTCGAAACAAGATATGATCGCGTCGGCCAACAGCCACCTTGATTTGATCGCCAGTATCTTTTCCGAAGATTCGGCCGCCGCATCCGAAGGGATGCGTGCACACATGACGGTCAGTTTTATGCAGGCGTTGGCCGCAAACTGATCTTTTCGCCAAGTCGTCTCTTGCACTTTGTATCAGAATCATATTTTTTGCATACAAACATACGCAATCGCATACGGGGGACCCAATGGGCGTTCAGGAAACGAAAATTTATCCGATCAATACTGGTTGGCTTGAGGCTGATCTTGGCACTTACATCTTTTGGAAGGGGCCTGCGGGTAAGAAATATTGGAATCCTGTATACTGCCATTACGTTGATACGGGTGAACACAAGATCCTGATCGACACTGGCCTTCCGGACGAAGAACGCGCGACCAAGTATCACCATAAATGTGAAAAGCGTGGCTGCCTTCAGGTTCATGAACATCTGGAACAAAAACTGGGCGTCCACCCTGACGAGATCGACGCGATCGTGTTCACGCACCTGCACTGGGATCACGTGCAGAACATGAAGAAATTCAAGAACGCGCGCTACATCGCACCAAAGGCCGAAATCGAAATGGCCTATAACCCGCTGCCTTTGTACTACCGCACCTATGAAGCCAACATTGGTGTAGAACAGGCTTATGCGGGCTGTGTGTTCGAAGCGGTTGAAGACGAATGTGAAGTATTGCCGGGCATTACAATGTATCACACGCCGGGCCATTCTGTGGGCCACATGGCTGTGTCGGTGGCAACCGCTGCCGGTGACATCAGCGTTGTGGGTGATGCGATCTTTGTTGAACGCAACCTTGATCCGAACCCCGCTGAAAAGTGGCGCCATTGGGTGCCAGCGCGGTTTGTGAATTCTTATGAGGGGTGGAAGTCGGTCGAGGAAATCGACAAGCGTGCGGATTACGTTTTGCCCTGTCATGACGAAGGTGCAAACGCACGCTCGGATGTATTTCCCTATGAGGGCATGCCGATCCGCAAACGTCGCCAGCCAATCCCGGGGTACAAGTTCTACTTTGGGGATATGCCGGCTGGCACAGCCCAAAAGGCCGCACCTGCATTGACGCAGGACGAGGCGGACGCGTTCATCGCCAGCCTTAAGGACCCAAAGGACATGGCTGAGTACTAACGCGTGACTTTGCAGATTGAACACATTGCGGCGATTGCATCAGACTATGATGCAATCGTCTTTGACCAATGGGGGGT
>CAYWIR010000398.1:0-2764 GCA_964458375.1 uncultured Neptunicoccus sp. | reverse complement strand
CATCGCCACGTCTTCAATCGACGGGCTTGGTACGTTGAGGGACGGCACCATATTGGGCAACGCCCCGACCATGGCCACGCCCTGCGCTGCCGCATCCACATACCACGCCAGCGCCGCCCCCGCGAAAAGCGCGATCAGGAACCCCGGCAAACGCGGCGCAACCTTCTGCACCACTATCGCCACGCACAAAGTCACCCCAGAAATCAACAAAGCATAGGGATTGGCCTCGGTGATATGCAACGAAAGCCGTTCCAAACGTTCGGCAATGTTACCGCCCCGCTCGATCACCACACCACTGGCGCCCGCCAACTGGCTCACTGCAATCAGGATCGCCGCCGCCATGGTAAACGCGGTCATAACACTGTGGGACACAAAGGAAACCAGCCCCCCAAGCCGCGCAAATCCACCCGCCATTTGGATCAACCCCACCATAATCGTTAGGGTCAATGCCAGCTCGATATAACGCGCAGACCCAGGCACAGCGAAATCCGACAAGGTTGTGAACAGCACCGCAGAAATCGCAGTGGTCGGCCCCGAAATCATAATCATCGAAGACCCAAAAATCGCCGCCACGATCGCCGTAATCATCGCCGTATACAGCCCAAATTCAGGCGGCAGCCCCGCGATGGTCGCAAAGGCAACCCCTTGGGGCAGTACAATTGCCGCGTTGATCAGCCCCGCATAGGCATCCGCCCCCAAGGACTGTCCATTGACACGGGTGTACCAATGCAACGGCGGGAAATAGTCTGTAAGGCGCATAACGACTGTCCAAGAATAAAAAAGTTGGGTGTACCCCGCCCTACGCCTGTCGCTGCCCCGATGCAATTGCGCTTTTCCGTCGCGGTTAAAAACGTGAAGAAAATAGAACCACTCTCGGTGCCTTACTTGTGGCAAACCGATATCCCCAAACGCCTAATTAAAAGGCACTACCCAGAAATTAAAAACACGTGTAGGGTGATTGGATAAAACAGGCCCAAGGCCGACAGAGGCGTGCAGTGACAGCTCTCAAACAATACGAAAGGCTCGAATCGCTCGGGCTTTGGAAGGAATCCGATGGGGATCAACGCCGCGAGGTGATTGTCTCCTTTGGTGCGTCCTCTCTCGTTCTGTCAGACGCCAACGGCAAACCCCTTGCTCACTGGTCCCTAGCCGCTGTGCGGACCCTAAATTCTGGCGAAATTCCAACGATTTACAGCCCAGATCGCAGCAGCGGTGAAACGCTCGAAGTTGACGATCCTGAAATGATCGACGCCATCCACGAGGTCCGCAAAAAGATCCGTCGCATTGGCCCTCACCCTGGCCGCTTGCGCTGGGTTCTATCGGCCGCGATCTTTATCTGTGTCATCGCACTCGTCACCTTTTGGCTCCCGTCCATTTCCGCCGACTACGCCGCACGGATTGTCCCCAAGGCGAAGGCCGAGCAAATCGGCGAAGACATCTTGATGCAAACCAGCCGCTTAACAGGGCAAGCCTGCGCCGAACCCCTGTCCCTGCCAGCCTTACGGAAATTCGAAAACTGGTTATTGCCTGATGGTGGCCACATCCACATCGTTGATATGGGCGCCCGATTCTCTGCCCATGTCCCTGGTGGAAACATCCTGCTGAACCGCGTCTTGATCGAAGAAAACGCAGGCCCCGAAGTGGCCGCAGGTTTCGTTCTGATGGAACGCGCCTTGGCCGCTGAAAACGATCCAATGACAGGCATGTTCCGCTCCATCGGGACACGGGGCACATTACGCTTCATCGCTAACGGAACGCTCGCCAATCACGGCTTGGCGGTCTATGCCCGCAAAACGCTGACCCAATCCATGAAACGGCCCGATGATACCAAACTTCTGGACCTGTTCGCCAACGCCGCACTCACATCTTCCCCCTACGCTTATGCACTCGACGCAAACGGCACAGCCACAGCGCCGCTGATCACTGGGGACAGCGTCAAAGACACCTACAAACCCCAACTGTCAGACGCCAACTGGATAGCCCTGCAAAACATCTGCGGGGATGGGTAAGCCCCAACGAAAAAGGCCGCCCACTTGGGACGGCCTTCAAATTCTTCAGTGTGGCGAAGATTAGTTCTTCGCGTAGAATTCGACCACGAGGTTCGGTTCCATCATCACTGGGTATGGCACATCGGACAGGCCAGGTGTGCGAACGAATTCCGCTTTCATCTTGCCAGCGTCAACGTTGATGTACTCAGCAAAGTCACGCTCGGTGCTTGCCAGCGCTTCCATAACCAAAGCCATCTGCTTGGAAGACTCACGTACTTCGATAACGTCGCCTTCTTTTACGCGGTAAGACGGGATGTTAACCTTCTTGCCGTTTACTGTGACGTGGCCGTGGTTCACGAACTGACGCGCAGCAAAAACGGTTGGAACGAACTTGGAACGGTACACAACCGCGTCCAGACGGCGCTCCAGCAAACCGATCAGGTTTTCACCTGTGTCGCCGTTCACACGAACAGCTTCGGCATAAATGCGGCGGAACTGTTTCTCTGTCAGATCGCCATAGTAACCTTTAAGCTTTTGCTTAGCGCGCAGCTGGATACCAAAGTCGGACAGCTTTTGCTTACGGCGTTGACCGTGAACACCAGGGCCGTACTCACGACGATTTACAGGGGATTTCGGACGACCCCAGATGTTTTCACCCATCCGGCGATCAAGTTTGTATTTGGCAGTCGTACGCTTCGTCACGGCTGTTCTCCTTCTGTGGCCCTAAGGGCGATTTATGAAGGGCGTTGTCCTTTGTCTCGCGACCGACAGGCATC
>CAYWIR010000397.1:0-2765 GCA_964458375.1 uncultured Neptunicoccus sp. | reverse complement strand
GGAAACAGCACCTTCCGCACCTGATGCAAACCACTGGTTTGGAACAGACGACCAAACCCGCGATGTACTGGCCCGCATCATCCACGGCTTTCGCATTTCAACGGTGTTTGCGTTGATCGTTGTCGTGCTGTCCTCGGCCATTGGCATCTTAGCAGGCGCTGTAATGGGATATTTCGGAGGCTGGGTTGATCTATTCTTCCAGCGCATTGTGGAAATTTGGTCCTCCACGCCGCTGCTTTATACCGTCATCATTATGTCCGCCATTTTCACGATGAATTTCACGCTGCTGACCTGTCTGATTGTCTTGTTCAGTTGGATGGGCCTTGTAGGGTTGGTCCGTGCAGAGTTCCTGCGCGCCCGCAACTTTGAATATGTCCGTGCGGCCCGTGCGCTTGGCGTGCCTGACTGGAAAATCATGTTCCGCCACCTGTTGCCAAATGCCATGGTCGCCACGATCACCGTGCTTCCGTTTCAGGTGACAGGGGCCATTGGTGCGCTCACCAGTCTCGACTTTTTGGGATTTGGCCTGCCCCCAAGCTATCCTTCGCTGGGCGAATTGGCGCTTCAAGCTCGCAACAATTTGCAATCCCCATGGTTGGCGTTTTCGGCCTTCTTCAGCATTTCTATCATGCTGTCCTTGCTCGTCTTTATTTTTGAAGGGGTCCGCGACGCATTCGACCCTAGAAAGACGTTCAAATGACCGAAGTTCTTAACGTCCAAGATCTCAGCATTTCATTTAACGGCGGCAAACCCGCCGTTGATGGCGTCAGCTTTACAGTAAACGCAGGGGAAACAGTCGCCCTTGTTGGGGAAAGCGGGTCAGGCAAATCGGTCACAGCTCTGTCGTCTGTTAAACTGCTGCCCGACAGCGCGGCAATATCGGGGTCCATCACCTATCGTGGGCGGCAAATGGTCGATGCAGATGATGCTGCCTTGCGCGAAGTGCGCGGCAATGACATCAGCTTCATCTTTCAAGAGCCGATGACCTCTCTCAATCCGCTCCACACCATCGAAAAGCAACTGACCGAAGGGCTGGCGTTGCACCAAACCGCAGCGGGCCAATCCCTCGCGCAGCGGATCATCCAACCACTCGTGTCGAACCGCATCACCAAATACGTGTCCTTGCGCGGTGCGCTGACCTTTATCCTGGCCCTGATCGTTTATCTTGCCGTCAGCTACGGCATCACCCAAATGCGCGGCGCAGGAATGCTCGACGCCATTGATGACCCGCAGAATGGCTTCACCATCTTCCTTTATGCACTAACAGGCATGTTCAGCCTACTCTGGACCATTCTGTGGTTCCTACTGGCCGCAGCGGTTGTTGTAGGTGCTATCGGCCTGATCTTATTGCCAGCCCAAGTGCTGCTTTCAAATTTGCTTGGCACATGGCTTACGGAAAACCCCTACAAAGCCACCTGCATCGACATGCTGGAAAAGGTCGGCATCCGCAACGCTGCCAGCCGCCTTGCGGACTATCCCCACCAACTATCAGGCGGGCAACGCCAACGGGTTATGATCGCCATGGCGCTGGCCAACGGTCCAGACCTGCTGATCGCAGATGAACCGACCACCGCGCTTGATGTGACGATCCAAGCCCAAATCCTCGACCTTCTTGCTGACATCCAAAAAGCCGAAGGGATGGGCATGTTGTTCATCACTCATGATCTGACCATTGTACGCAAGATTGCTGATCGGGTGTGCGTGATGCAGAACGGTAAAATCGTCGAATCTGGCCCCACAGCCGAGATTTTCGATGCACCCCAGCATCCCTACACCCAGATGCTCTTGGCTGCCGAACCCACAGGCACCCCTGATCCCGTGGAACCCGATGCTGAAGATATTCTCTCAACCGAAGACTTCCGCGTTTGGTTCCCCATCAAACGCGGCATCATGCGCACCACTGTGGATCATGTAAAAGCGGTCAACGGCGCCAGCTTTGCCATTCGTGCGGGCGAAACCCTCGGCATTGTTGGGGAAAGTGGATCGGGCAAAACCACGCTTGCCCTTGGCATGATGCGGCTGATTTCATCAGAAGGGCCTGTGGTCTTCTTGGGTGAAGATGTGCAAGGCTTTAAGAACAAAGAACTGCAACCTTTGCGGCGTGACATGCAGATGGTGTTTCAGGATCCTTATGGCTCTTTGTCCCCCCGTATGACGGTCGAACAGATCGTGGCAGAAGGGCTCGGCGTGCACGCCGACACCAAGGGCATGGACACGCGCCAAGCGGTCAAAGATATCCTCGTCGAAGTCGGGCTCGATCCCGCCACGATTGATCGCTACCCGCATGAGTTTTCAGGCGGCCAACGCCAGCGCATCGCCATCGCCCGCGCTATGATTCAAAAGCCGCGTCTTGTGGTTTTGGACGAACCGACCTCGGCGCTTGATATGACGGTGCAGGTGCAAATCGTGAACCTGCTGCGTGATCTGCAAAAGAAATACGGACTCGCCTTCCTGTTCATCAGCCACGACCTCAAAGTGGTGCGCGCGCTCAGCCACAAGGTGCTCGTGATGCGCCAAGGCGATATCGTCGAAGCGGGAACGGGCGAAGAGATTTTTGACGCGCCCAAGACCGAATACGCCAAAACCCTGATCGCCGCGGCCTTTGATGCTGCCACTCAAACAAGTGCACAGCCGTAAAATCGCAAGCATCCGCAAACAACCCCATTTTGCCCCTTGCAATCGCACATGCGCAACGATACATCCCTGCCAGACGGACCGATAGCTCAGCTGGATAGAGTACCTGACTACGAATCAGGGGGTCGGGG
>CAYWIR010000396.1:0-2767 GCA_964458375.1 uncultured Neptunicoccus sp. | reverse complement strand
CAAAAAACCGCCCTCGCAATAAATCGCGAGGGCGGTTTTGTGTTGGGAGTAGCAAAAAGTGTATTCTCCCTTATTGATTTATTAGTAATGTAACTTTGATCCACGACTATTTGGGTGTTCTTCAGTGTTCAAATTTCTGTTCCTAGCTTTTTCATTATGCCTGTCACAGGCTTCGGCCAATCCACTTCAGCTCAAAGACCCTGTCGTGGGCAGTTTTGTAGAATACAAGGTCGGAAAGTCAAAATACCGCAGGCAAGTCCTCTCCAAAATGGAATCGGAAAAACTTTGGTTTAATCACTACAGCGCGATTATGAAGACGAGCCGTTACGAACGGATGTTACAGACCTGAATGGCAATCTAATCCACGTCAGCCATGCAACAGGTGTCGAGCTTTCCTATCAGCCCCATGACTGCAGTCGGGTCTTAGGCCGGTGCGAGTTTCAATTTCAAGCCTGTATGGGCAGCCATTTTCACCGGGTCCGTGAAACTCACTCGGTGTCAGACGGATACGTTTCATATGTTTACAATGGTACGACGATCGGGCCCCAATCTCGAGTTCGTTCTGAACAATTCAAAACAGATCACCACGGCCAGATAATTTGGCAGGAAAAAGTCCTCCAGAGCAAAGTAGAGCCAAATATGCGAGCGACCCGGACAGGTCGCCCCCGCAAACACGATCCCGACCAATTAGGCCCACTCAAATTAAACACTCAGCGACTCCTCGGTAATGTTTCTTTCCATTACCGCGATCTGGGGAACAGAAAGGTCGTTTACGAATTTATTCGGTCGGATGATGGCCAACTTTCGTTGCGGGTTGGCATTTCGGAAGCCAACCGTAAGCGCCTCACCACCCACGAAACTGAGATCGACGAATTTGGAAATTTTCTGGCAATTACTTCCCACGGTGACCCCACGGAGAAATACACCCCTCACCGATGTAATCGGACATTTGGAAGATGTTCAAATTCGCGAGAAATCGATCACGGCAGAAAAAGCAATCCACGCCTTGCCAAATTTGAGACGCTAACCAGCATAGAAGAAAACATCTACAAACAAGAGATATTTTCAGAATCATCACCTAAACTTGGCCCACCAATCGCAACGCATCTCATCGCCATCGACCAAGATGGCATTCTCACCAAATTTACGCGCGTGCATCCTAGTGGCACTATTGCGGGCTATGAAATCGTATCTGAACGCCGCGAACTTGATGTTACGCCCATGCTGCCAACACTGGCCGAACGGGATCCACCCCATCAGTAAAGTCCAAGGGCAAGCCATCATTGTTCCCTCAAATCACGACAAAACATCCCAAGCGTAGGCACCATTACCCATTTGTGATCCAGCGCACATTTTCGAACCAACCAAGGCGCTAAAACAAACTCATAGAAACAAACGATACCTCTAGGAGTTTTGATTATGAAAAAGATTATCGCACTTGCCTCGATCCTCACCGCTGCAGCATTCTCTGCACAGGCCGAAATGATCTCCCTCGAAAGCCCGATGCAGGCTGCCTCGCTGCATGAAGGCGGCGTCGACATGGTGGTCCATTATCTCGACGAAGAAGATCATTTTCAACTGGTTGCAAATTATCTGGACGGAACCGATCCGACGACCCCCAACACCATCCGCATGGCGCTCACCGATGGTGACCGTAGCAGTTTCAATCTGCCCGGCGTTGCCCATGTCATCTACAGCTTTGAGCGTGTTGGCAGCAGCGTCATCGCGACTGCTGATCCGATCACACAGCAAGTTGCGTCGAACTAAGTCTCGATCCGGGCGCGACCCCATCAGTGGTCGCGCCCAAGATGCCATTTTTATCCGCGTCGACGGATCAAGCCAATCAGAGCCAAGCTGCCCAACAAAAGCGGTGCCGCGGCCGGGATTGGCACTGCCCCAAACTGGCTAAGCGCGGTTTGACCAACCAAACGATGAACAACAGCAGTCGGATGGAACGGGTCCCAATATTGAGCGGTGGCCGCTTGTTCAGCCGTACAAGTATTCACCCCAGAGATCACACAAGGGGTGGTAAAGTTGGTGACACCAATATCCGCAAGCAGCGGGTCCAGCGCGGTAACATCAACCAGCGTGACTGTGCCACCGGCCGCTTCAATCAACGAAACGCCAGACGCAATTTCCATATTGTACGTGTCGGTGGCATCGCTCGCCTCTGTTGCCGCAGCAGGATCACCAAACTGAAATCTCGGTGTCGCGCCGACGTCGGGCAAGTTGAACAACAGGAAATCGCTGGTTGTATCCAACAATCCGATGGCTTGCGACACCACCGCATCAACGGCTGCGCTTGCGGCGTCAACCGCTGTCCCCGTTCCGGCGGTGTTTCCGATGTCGTTTCCGCCAATCCAAATCGCCACCAGTGGGCGCAGGCCAAGGAAAGTATCGCTCGCGGTGCGAAACAGAGCGGTCTGCGCCGTGAGGTCAGGTATGAAATCGCCATTGGATACGGCTGTAGCACCTGCAAAGGCGACATTGCCCGTGGCCTTGCCGGCGTCGTCAAAGCGGTTGCTGATGTATTCTGCCCAAACCGGACCGTTAGAGTAACGTCCGTCAAAATACACCGGGCCGGGGAATGCGCCGCCAGACGCAGCTGACAAGTTGCCAGTATCGCTCAGGCTATCACCGAGCACCCAAAAGCTGGAATAATCTTCCCAAGCACTGGCAGCAGCTGCTGCCGACGCCATGCAAGCCGTAGCCAGCCCAGCCGCGAAAGTTTGGCGCAATGTGCCGCCAATTACGTTCCTAATATTCA
>CAYWIR010000395.1:0-2777 GCA_964458375.1 uncultured Neptunicoccus sp. | reverse complement strand
GCCATGCGTGAGTTGTATGTCACAGGCACAATGCACAATCGTTTGCGCATGATTGTGGGATCGCATTTGACCAAACACCTGCTGACCGATTGGAAAATAGGGCTGCGATGGTTTGAAGACACGTTGATTGATTGGGACCCTGCATCAAACGCGATGGGGTGGCAGTGGATTGCGGGGTGCGGTCCTGATGCAGCGCCGTATTTCCGTGTGTTCAACCCTGAAACCCAAGGGGAGAAGTTTGACGGGGCAGGACGCTATCGCGGTGTGTATTTGAACGGTTGGACCGATCAGGACGGCCATTCGCGCACCGAAGACTTTTTCAAGGCCATTCCCAAAAGCTGGAACCTGTCCGAAAAGGATGCCTATCCAAGCCGAATTGTGGGGTTAAAAGAGGGTCGAGAGCGTGCGCTTGCAGCATATTCTAGTTTGAAATCAGACAACTAAAGCCTTCCTTAACGAAAGGCTTGGCAGAGGAAAAAGCTTGGACTAACCTTTGCCTAAGAACAATAGGGAGTGATGGATGGCCGTTTTTACATCCACAGAGGGACAGAAGGGTTTGCCACGGTATTTCGCGGTCGCCTTTCATCAGTTGAAGAAAATTAAACGCGGGGCATTGGAGATCCAATTGCCTGATGGGCGGGTGTTCCAAATCAAAGCCCCAACTGCGGGTCCGAATGCGCGGGTTGATATCATCAACGAGGATGTGTTTTCGCGGTTGGCTCGTGAAGGGGATATGGGGTTTTCAGACGCCTACCTTGAAGGGTGGTGGACCTCCCCTGATTTGCAAGCGTTTTTGGATTTGGTGTTTGCCAACAATGATGAAGTGGGCCACGGGTTTCCAGGTGGGTTCCTTGTACAGTATTACGAGCGGTTCTTTCATTGGCTGCGTGGAAATTCCAAAACCCAAGCGCGCAAGAATATCTCTTATCACTATGATCTGGGCAATGATTTCTATTCCAAGTGGCTCGATGAAACCATGACCTATTCATCTGCTTTGTTCAAAACAGGGCAAGAGGATATGGCCAAAGCGCAGACACAGAAATACGCGCAGCTGTGCGATGAAATGGGCATGAAGGACGGCGATCACCTGCTAGAGATCGGCTGTGGTTGGGGCGGGTTTGCCGAATACGCAGCGGGTACCCGTGGGGCTAAGATGACCTGTTTGACCATCAGTCAAGAGCAACATGACTTTGCCAAAGAGCGCATGTTCAAAGCAGGCTTGGCGGATAAGGTTGACGTGGTGATGCGTGATTATCGTGACGAAAAAGGCACGTATGATGGGATCGCCAGTATTGAGATGTTTGAAGCGGTGGGCGAGAAATATTGGCCAACCTATTTCAACGCGGTGCATGACCGATTGAAGCCGGGTGCAAATGCCAGCTTGCAGATCATTACGATTGATAATGAGTTGTTCCCAAAGTACCGAAAGACCGTTGATTTCATTCAGAAACACGTGTTCCCAGGGGGCATGTTGCCGAGCCCGAATGCTCTGCGTGAGCAGGTGGAACAGGCGGGTTTAAAATACATTAAATCGGTGGAGTTTGGCGAAAGCTATTCCATTACGTTGCGCCGTTGGTATGACACGTTCAACGCGGCTTGGCCTGAAATTACCAGTGAGAGTTTTGATCAGCGTTTCAAAAATATGTGGGATTTTTATCTTACAAGTTGTGCGGCAGGCTTTCATTATGGCACTACGGATGTAACGCAAGTCACCATTCAACGGCCAAAGTAAAAGGACGATTTCCAATGCCAACAGCAGCTAAATTGATCGCAGCTTTGGCATTGGCGCTTACGGCGGCCGTTGCGGCCTATGTGTTTACCGGTGAACACTCGGATATTCCAATCGGATTTAGGTTTATCACAACCAATGCAGTGGTTGGTTTTTTCGCGGGGTGGTATTCGCTTGGCCGCAATCCAGGGCGCAGCAATTTTGCGGGTGCGATGTCGGGGCTGCGCAGTTTGGTGTTTTTGATGATCGGGTCTGGGGCTGTCTTTGCGGGCTATTTCGTGTCGCGCAACCTGCAACAGTTTAAGTCCAAAGACATAACGGCCATGCCGCTGGCATGGATTGAAAAGTCCTTTGAATATGTGGTGTCGGCGTTTTCCCAAGATGTGACCATCACCTTGGTCGTTGGCGGTTTGCTGGCAGGGGTTGCCACGTATCAAGCCAGCATTCGTTGGAGTTAACCAAATGCAAATTTTTGTAACGGAGCCTGCGGTAGCGCAAGCCCTGTGCGCGCAAGCTGTTTGGACTTCGGCGCGGTTAGAAGGGTATGGCGTGGATGCGGTTGGGTGTGTTGTACCTGCTGGCGACGGTGTTGATGGTGTGGTTGCGTCAATCGAGGATCGTGCGCCATTTGATGCATATTTTGGTTTGGTTTCAGGAGATTGGGTGGAGCTTCAAACTACAAAGGTTGTGGCTCAAGCCTATATTTCGAAAGGGCCAAGCGCGCCTTTTGGACCCACCGAGCGGCAGATTGAAACCTGTATTGCGAAGGACGTGGCGCAGATCGTGACAACGCCAACATCGTTTAACCAACCGATCAACCGACAAGGACTTTGGATGCGCGCCAGATCCCATGTGATTGCTGCCAATGATCCTGCGCCCGTTTCACTGCGGGCGCCACATTCGGCCAGTGACGTGACCGTTGTGGACCGTGGGCTGCCCTATGCGCGGTATTTCGATGTAGAAGATTTAACCCTGACGCATAAGCGATTTGACGGGGGCGAGTCCGAACCGATGATGCGGTCGGTTTTGCGGGCGGCAGATGCGGTGA
>CAYWIR010000394.1:0-2831 GCA_964458375.1 uncultured Neptunicoccus sp. | reverse complement strand
AAACCTGCCGTTCGACTGTTGCGAAATCAAAAAAGATTCCATTCCAAAAGCTGCCTTTAGTGCTGTCAGAATTGAGCCTTCTAAATAAGTTTGACACCGCCTTTTCAAGGGTTGGAATAACGGCGTCTTAAGCTTCGCAAGCAACATCACATTGCCAGTCGGATACCCATAGCTCTTTGGCAACCAAGTTTCTAGTTTGCCTTTCTTCAATACCTTGAGAACAGCTGTCGCAATCTAATCCAGGTTCATGGACTTTGCGTTACTTACTAAGGTCAACGTAAAACCGTCCGAGCCTGCAATTTCGGCCGCAAACTTTAGCTCAATGGTTGCACTTGAAAACACACGAAAGACACCGATACTGCAGCCATGCATTTCGAAAGTTAGCGACGCATGAATCAGCGTAGGCAGGGGTCTACTTCGTGCCTTCCTCCTGCGCGGATCTTTCGCTCAGATCGATCCTGCCCAAAACAATAGTGACGACGGAACCACTGCCGCTTGACGAAAAATTTAAGTTCGCTCCAATTTGAGCTGCGCGCTGGCGCATACTGCGCAAGCCGAACCCAACCTCACTGAGTGCATCAACATCAAAACCCGTTCCATTGTCCGCGACCATAATCGAGCATTCGTCAGCATGGATTCGGATTGTGATCGCGTTTGCATGTTTGATGACATTCGTGATTGCCTCTTGGACGATGCGAGCGATTTGTAGATTCGCAGCGGCCGCAAGATGCGTTACATCTGGATCATCTTCTATTTGTCAATCAAACGTCAGACCTTTTTGCGCCAACAAACCCTCAAGGCGCGTTCGCAACATCCCAAGCAAAGTCACGACATCGTCGTCATTGCCCACGGAATCCACCAGCAGAGCAAGCTCGCGCAAGACATCTTCGAGCGCGCCGACAAGCGTCGGATCGTCCATCTGTTTGTTACGAATATAGCTTAACGTACTCACCAATTGCCCACCAATTCCGTCATGCAAATCAGCCATGATCCGGCCTCGTTCTGTAGCGACAGCCTGTTGTTTTTCTGCCTCTGCCAACCGTGCAAAATTAACCTTTAGTTCTTGTGTTTTTTCTTCAATGGTCCGCGATTGATCCGCGACAACCATCACTTGAGCGCGCATTGATTGCATTGTGCGCGCAAGGATCAACCATAGACACGACATCGACATAACCGTTGGCATGAAGTGAAATAAGTGCATTGTGCGTGGGGGTGACGGATGGAAATGAAGAATAAAACCATATTGGCCAAGCGCGACAGCCACAGAAAGACAGATAAAGAAAATCGCGAAATCGACGGACCGGATCAAGCTTCGATGAACCCAGATAATGTAGAGCACGATATTGGCGAAAACAGCGCTAGCGACGTTTATGAAAAAGCTTAGATGAAACGTGTAGTCTTCCGGGGCAACAATCATGACCATCGTACCGAGCGCCAAAAGAATATGGTAAGCCGTGATCAGATTTGGATACCAAGACTTCAAAAGCTCGGTGGTAAATCGCAATATGGCATAGACATACAGCGAGATTGACATCACCCATATGCCGACCCAGTATTTATAGGGCAAAAGTGGATTTTGAAGCCCATAATGCGCCAGAAACAAGCACGCCACGAAACACGAAAACCCCAGCCACAAGAAAGTTCTCTCGTCTCGCTGAGCGGCCCAAAGCGCAAGCAGGGCCACGCCAAATGCTGTCATCAATGTCATTCCGTGGCGTGCCATTTCGGGGCCGAAGAAGGTCCTCACATCCGCATGTGGCGCAAGCAAAGATTTAGGGCCCACATAAAACCGGCGTAACTCAAGGCCTTCAGTCAAACGACCGTTCAATTGAATGCGAAGCGTATTCTCCCCGGGTTTGAAGAACATTGAATTCGCAGAAACGAGCAGCGGCGTGTTTGACAGCTGACGTGGCGTTGTCGCTTCTCTGATTTGCGCCCCGTTCAACCAAATCGAAAGATTATCAGCCAATTTTGGAAAGTAAAAAGCATAGGGTTGTTCAGGCAAGACCTGCATGTCGAACGCAAAACGAAGGTGGGCGTCTTGTGGCGTTGCATCTGATTTAATGTCCGAAAACCACGGTAAACTGAGCGCTGTTGGCTGCGCGCACTGAACGTCGCTGCAATGTACCCCATTTTGTATCAAATGTGCGGCGCCGATCGGTGTTATGCGTCCGATGTGAAGCCAGAAAACCACCAACATTAAACACAAGGGCCATAAAACTATTCCAAGTGCAGTGTTCCAGTGAAAGCTTTTCAAATCACACCTATTTTAGTAGCTTGAACGACTGCTTCGATATTGCTGGACACCTCAAGTTTGCGGTAAATCCGGGTGATATGATTACCAACAGTACCGGGCGTAATGTTAAATTGATCTGCAATTTCAACACGCTTGAAACCACGCGCAACAGCACGCAAAATTTCGACCTCGCGTTCGGTCAAATCTGAGCAGAGCGCCGTAGTGTTTTGCGGCATTCCATTTTTGAACATAAACAAGAGTTGTCGTGCGATTGTCGGGCTAATCGGACTACCGCCTTCAAGGACGCTTTGGATATCAGCGCCAATCGTGCTGAGATCGCCACCTTTCAGAACATACCCCGCCGCGCCTGCTTGGATCGCTTCAATGACGCGTGTTTCATCGCCAAAAATCGAAACGACAAGACTATCAACTGTCCAATCGGCCTTCAAACACGCACGGACAACTTCGATGCCTGAACCATCCGGCAAGCCTAGATCAACCAGCACCAAGCGTGGTTTACAACCAAAGAGCAGATTGAGCCTGAGCCTCCCCCTTTGAAGTGGTCCGCCCCTATGTTTAGGAAACGGAGGACCAG
>CAYWIR010000393.1:0-2834 GCA_964458375.1 uncultured Neptunicoccus sp. | reverse complement strand
CACCAATTGGGGCAACCCACACACCGTTGATGAAGCATTTTGTCGGGTCGAACCAAAGATCAGGGAGTTGGGTCATGGGGCTGTCCTTACGCTTTCAGGTAGCTGCGGTGCGGCGTTGATAAGCGCCTTTGTATAGGCGTTGTTGGGGGCGTCGAAAATCTGCTCGGTTTCGCCTTGTTCGACGATTTTGCCGTCTTTCATCACCAACACGCGGTCTGTGATAGAGCGTACGACCGACAGGTCGTGGGAGATGAAGAGATAGGTGAGTCCGTGGGTGTCAGACAGGTCCGCCAAAAGGTCGAGGATTTGGGCGCGGATGGATACATCGAGCGCGGAAACGGCCTCGTCTAGGATAATCAGTTCTGGTTTGATGATAAGGGCGCGGGCGATGGCGATGCGTTGGCGTTGGCCACCTGAAAACTCGTGCGGGTATTTGTCAGCGTCATCGGGGGAGAGGCCAACAGAGATGAGGGCTTCGGCGATGCGGTCTTTGCGATGTGTGGGGGGCGTGTCGAGCAGGTGGAACGGTTCAGAGACAAGACGAGCCACGCGGTGGCGGGGATTGAAGCTGCCGTATGGGTCTTGGAACACCACCTGCATTTTGCGCCGCACTGCGCGGTTTGGGGTTTTGCCTGTAAAAACTGGGTCGCCTGACAACAGGATTTCTCCGCCTTGGATTTGCTCTAGGCCGAGGATTGCACGGGTGAGGGTGGATTTTCCGCACCCGCTTTCGCCGACCAAACCTAGGCTTTCGCCCCGTTTTATGGTGAAGGATACGTCATCCACAGCGCGGAAAGCTCCGGGTTTGGTGAAAAGTTTCTTGCGCGGCAGCGTGTAGTCACGGATCACGTTTTGAACGGTGAGCAGTGGGGTATCTGTGTTGGGTGCATCCCGGTCTGGCACATGAGCGGAAGCCGCAAGCAACGCTTTGGAATAGGGGTGCTGCATTGTTTGGAACAAAGTGTCTGCGGGGCCATGTTCTACAATGCGGCCGTTTTGCATGATGTGGATATGATCGGCCATGTCGCTGACCACTGCAAGATCGTGGGTGATCATCATCAGGCCCATGCCGTCTTCGCGCACAAGGCGGGTCAGCAGGGATAGGATTTCAGCCTGCGTGGTCACATCTAGCGCCGTGGTTGGTTCATCTGCAATCAAGAGTTTGGGACGCAGGGCGATGGCCATTGCGATGCAAACTCGCTGGCGTTGTCCGCCTGACATTTCGTGAGGATAACGAGACAGCGGGAAGTCTGCGTTCGGCAATTCGGCCCGTTCTAGAGCCTTGGCGGCGCGGGTGAGCGCCTCTGTTTTGCTGGTGTTCGGCTCGTGGATGAGGATGGTCTCCGCCACTTGGTCCCCAATGGTTTTGACGGGGTTGAGCGCGGTCATGGGCTCTTGAAACACCATTGAGATATCGTTGCCACGCAGGGCGCACATGGTCTCTTCTGATGCGCTGAGGATATCTGTGCCATCAAGGGTAATGTCGCCCGTGCTGTGCGACCCGTTGGGCAACAGTTGCGTCACACAATAAGCTGTCATGGACTTGCCAGAGCCGCTTTCCCCGATGACGCCAACGATTTGGCCTGCGTCAACCGTAAGGGAAATGCCATGCAGGATGGGCGTGTCGTGGATCGATAGGTGAAGGTCGCGGAGTTTCAGAAGGGTCATGTTTTACCCCTTCGGATACGCGGATCAAAGATGTCGCGCAGACCATCGCCCATGAGGTTTAATCCAAGGACAGTAAAGACAATGGCAAGACCCGGGAACAGCGCCATATGGGGGGCGAAAGAGATCATGGTTTGGGATTCTGCGAGCATTCGACCCCAAGACGGGATCGGCGGCTGTGCGCCAAGGCCAACGTAGGACAGGCCCGCTTCGGCGAGGATGCCGAGGCTGAATTGTATGGTGCCTTGAACGATCAGCAGATTGGTGAGGTTGGGCAAAATATGTTCGACGGAAATACGCGCTGGACCTTTGCCCGCGACGCGGGCCGAAAGGATGTAATCGCGTTGCCACAGCGAGAGGGCGGCGCCACGGGTCAGGCGTGCGAAGACGGGGATGTTGAAGATGCCGATGGCAATAATGGCATTGAGCGCGGATGGACCGAAGATCGCGGTGATCAAGATGGCGATGACAAGGGAGGGGAACGCAAAGACGAGATCGTTAGAGCGCATGATCAGCTCATCCGTCAGCGAGCCTTTGTTCGCCGCGGCAGCAAGGCCGAGCGGGACGCCCAAAGAGATGCCGATGCCAACAGCCACAAGGGCGACCGCGATGGAGGTGCGGGCTCCTACCATGATCATCGATAGGATATCGCGGCCAAAATGATCTGTGCCAAGCAGGTAGTTCGGTGTGAGTGGTGGCTTCAAACGGTTCGGAATATCGACGCCCGTGACATCATGGGGTGTGTAGACAAAAGACAAGAGCGCAAGGATCACGAAGACGAGCGTGAGCGCTGCGCCAATGACAATGTTACGGTTGCGCAAGAGCATCATCGTGATCCCCGCAGTCTTGGGTCCACAATTGCGTAGGCGATATCGACGGCGAAGTTGACGAGGATCACAGCAAAAACAAGCAGCATGACAACGCTTTCCACGACGATAAGATCTCGCTGTGTGATGGCTTGGAACACCAACCGCCCGAGGCCTGGTAAGAAGAAGACGTTTTCGATGATAATCGCCCCCGCCATTAGAAAACTGAATTGCAAGCCAATGATGGTGAGGACAGGGATCAGCGCGTTGCGCAGGGCGTGACGGCGCAGGGTTTGTTTGCGTGTCAGGCCCTTGGCGCGGGCTGTGCGAATGTAGTCCTCGGACAAAGTGTCGAGCAAGGCG
>CAYWIR010000392.1:0-2842 GCA_964458375.1 uncultured Neptunicoccus sp. | reverse complement strand
TCCGCAATCCCGTTGTAAACGTCCTTCGCAGCAGCCAGTTCAGCCTTCAGGCCCTTAATCGCATCCGCACCCGTATCAATCGCCTTCAATCGGCTGCGCAGTTCTTCGCCAAACTCTGCCAAAGTGTCTGGCAGTACAGTGTGCTTTCGCGCCAAGTCACGGATTGCGAACAACCGTTCCTCTGCTGCCTCCAACTCTAGCGGGTTGAAATCCAGCGCGCGGAGGCAATCCTCAACACCACGCTGTGCATCCGCCAATTCGGACGCCGCCCGCGACAGTGACGCAATCGGGCCTTCCAAACGCCCCTCGGCACTGTCTGCTGCACCTTCCAACCAGCGCATTGCATCCATCATCGCCCCTTCGGCGGAATCTGGACCGAGCACATTGGATGCTTTCGCGATATCTTCGCGCACCCGCTCTGCCCCTTGCATCAAACGCCGCTTTGCATCCAAAGCCGCCTCTTCCCCCGGTTCAGGGGCCAAAGCGTCCAATTCCGCAACCGCATGGCGCAAGAAATCGGCATCTTTCTGGGCCTCTTCCAGCGCAGCTTCGGCTTGTGTCAGGGCTTTTTGGGCCGAGCGCACTTTGGACCATGCTTTGTTCACGGGTCCCAGCTTCACACCCGCAAACGCATCAAGCAATCCAAGATGCCCTTTGGAATCAAGCAATCCACGATCGTCATGCTGTCCGTGCAATTCGACCAAAGTGTCGGATAAGGCACGCAGAACTTCACCTGACACGCGCCTGTCATTCACAAACGCCGTTTTGCGCCCATCTGGCGTGTTGGTGCGCCGCATGATCAGCTCATTGTCTTCTAAGGTAAAATTGTGTTCTGCAAGTACCGCTGCCGCTGGGTGATCCTCTGCGATGTCGAACACGGCCGTTACTTCACCTTGATCGGCACCTTTGCGCACCAGATCCGCGCGTCCCCGCCAGCCAAGTACAAACCCAAGACTGTCGAGCAGGATGGACTTACCCGCGCCCGTTTCGCCCGTCAGCGCGTTGAGCCCCGATTGGAACTCTAGGTCCAATCGGTCGATCAACAGCATGTTTTTGATATAAAGCCCGCGTAGCATGGGCCGTTAGAGCCACTGGCCCTTCGCGACCTGACGCCAGATCTTCTTCAGCCAACCTTGGCTCGCGTCATTGGCGTCATCAATCGAAATGCCTTTGCCTGTCAGCAGGACATAGGAATCATTGTACCAATCCGTCGCTTGGAAGTTATGGCCCAAAATCGCACCAGCCGTTTGCGCATCCGCATCCAAACCAAGCGAGATGTACGCCTCCACCAAACGGTGCAGTGCTTCTGGTGTGTGCGTGGTTGTCTGGAAATCTTCAACCACAACGCGGAAACGATTGATCGCCGCGCCAAAGTGACCTTTTTTCAGATAAAAGCGGCCGATGGCCATTTCCTTACCCGCCAAGTGATCCAGCGCGAGGTCGAATTTCAACAAAGCGGAGGACGCATATTCACTGTCAGGATAGCGTTCCACGGTCGTACGCAAGGCTTGCAAGGCTTGGAAAGTGATGCCTTGATCACGGCTCACATCGTCAATTTGGTCATAGAATGACAAAGCGATCAGATACTGCGCATAGGCCGCGTCTTCATCGGCTGGATAAAAATCCAGATACCGTTGCGCTGCGCCACGGCTCTCTTCATAGAGTTTGGCTTGGTGATATGCGAAGGCGGACATAATCACGGAGCGTTTCGCCCATTCAGAATAGGGATACAGCCGCTCAACTTCGGTAAACAGAACAGCCGCATCTTCCGCACCACGGCGCTGTGTCAGCTTTTGCTCTGCTTGTTGAAAGATTTGTTCAGGCGGCGTGTTTTCAAGCGAAACTTCTTCGTCGTTACGCAAGCGAGCACATCCAGCGCTGATCATCACAGATGCCAGCACGGCTCCTAATACAATACGTTTTCCAAAAGACGTCATGACCGCTTACCCTGTCTTGCTCGCCCAATCATAGGCGGCATTTAAGCGGTTAACTAGCACAAAATCAGTAAAGGAAAAACGCTTTCGCACCGTCAACGCACAAGTTTTGGGTGATCCAGTATGCGCCATCAGGCGGAAACGAAATCCGAGGGCTTAATATGGGCGCCAGGCAGGTCATCCCACTGCGCAGGTGTCACTTCGATCATCTCCCAAGACTCGGGATTTGCAAACAGTTCACGCAGCAACAAATTCGTCGCACGGTGGCCTGCTTTGTCGCCGCGATAACGGCCAATGATCGGGCTGCCAGCCAGCGCCAAATCGCCAAGTGCGTCCAACATTTTGTGGCGCACACATTCATCCGCGCGGCGAAACCCTTCGGGGTTCAGCACATCGGCACCATCCACAACAATGGCGTTTTCCAAACCACCACCGAGCGCAAGTCCAGCAGATTGCATCATATCCACGTCACGACGACGACAGAAGGTGCGGCAATTGCTCAACTCACGCACAAAGGCACCATTAGACATTTGCAGTGATTTTGATTGCTGGCCAATGGCCTCTTCATCAAAATCGATCTCAAACTCAATTTCGATGCTGTCTGATGGGGACAGGCTTGCGGTAAAGCCGTCTACTGAAATGCTCACGTCTTTGAGGATACGGATTGCACGCAGCGGGGCGTCTTGTTCTTTCAGACCCGCTTTCAGAATAGACGCCACAAACGGCGCAGAACTGCCGTCCATGATCGGAATCTCTGGTCCATCAATCTCGATCATCGCGTTATGAATGCCCGTGCCAGCCAAGGCTGCCATCAAATGCTCCACTGTCGAGACCTCGACACCTGCGTCATTTGCCAAACGTGTGCATCCGTTGTTTCCTCTATCCTTTGCAGCTGTGCAAGACCCTGG
>CAYWIR010000391.1:0-2848 GCA_964458375.1 uncultured Neptunicoccus sp. | reverse complement strand
CACATCGAGTGTCATGGTGACTAGTTTTTGGCCTGATCCCGCTTCGCGGATTGCTTGCGTGGCGTCTTTGCCAACAAAGTCTTTGTTCCAGTTGATGAAGGCGTCCATGCCGCTTTCGATTGCGTCAAAGTCGGGGCGGAATTCGAGTGTCCAAGCGCCCCAGCCTTTTTCCAAGCGCATCGACATCAGTGCCCGTGCGCCGTACCAACGATAGCCAAGATCGGCGCCTGCGTCTTCGATGGCTTCGGCCAATCGCAAGAGATATTGGGGTTTGCAGTAGATTTCATATCCCAACTCTCCTGAGAAGCTGATCCTGTTGAGAATGACAGGGACGCCACCGACAAATGTTTGGCGCAGATCGCGGAATTTGAAGGCTTCTGCGCTGACGTCATCGCGGCAGATGCGGGCCAGAAGATCGCGGGATTTTGGGCCAGACAGCGCAATGCCGTGCCAATCATCGCTAACGTTTTCGTAGGATACGTCTGCGGGGAGGTCCTTTTCGAACCAGCGACGGTGGGCTTCTTGCATGGCGCCTGAGCCGAACAGGATGAAATGATCGTCCGCTAGGCAGGCAACTGTTAAGTCCCCGTAGAGTTTGCCTTTGGGTGTCAGCATTGGGGTGAGGGCGAGACGGCCCTGTTTGGGGACATACCCTGCGAGGGTTTTGTCGAGGTAGGCACGCGCACCTGCGCCTTTGAATTCATGCTTGGCGAAGTTGGCAATTTCGATCCCGCCCACCGCGTTTTGCACGGCCTTCACTTCGCGCGCGACATAGTCGTGGCTGCGGTTGCGTTCAAAGGTGGGTATCTCATGTGCGTCCTCTGGGCCATCGGCAAACCATAGGGCGTTTTCAAGACCAAAGCCCTGACCCATCAATGCGCCTTTGGCGATCAAACGGTCATAGAGCGCGGTTGTTTTCTGCATGCGGCCTTTGGGTAGAGTTTCGTTTGGGAAGGTCATGACGAACCGACGTTCGTAGTTTTCGGAGGATTTGATTGTGCCCCAATCAGGGGTGGCAAATTCCCCAAAGCGGGCGACATCCATGGCCCAAACGTCAATGCTCGGTTCGCCGTCGATCATCCATTCAGCCATCGTGAGACCAACACCGCCGCCTTGGCAGAACCCTGCCATGACACCCACGGCAACCCAGTAGTTTTTCATGCCAGGCACGGGGCCAATCATTGGGTTGCCGTCAGGCCCGAATGTGAAGGGGCCGTTGATCATGTCCTTGATCCCCGCTTCACCAATGGCTGGGATGCGGTCGAACGACATTTCGAGCCGATCTGCAATGCGATCGACATCAGGTGGCAGCAACTCATGGCCGAAATCCCATGGCGTGCCGTCTACTTTCCAAGGGGTGGATTTTGGTTCGTATGTGCCAAGCAACATGCCTTGGCGTTCTTGGCGGAAGTAAATATTCGACTCGTAATCAATGCCTGCGGGCAGGCGGCCTGCTTCGCCCATGCTTTCCATGCGTTCTGCGATCATCGGGATTTTGTCGGTGATCAGGTAGTGGTGTTCCATTGGTTGCACAGGCAGGTGTATGCCAGACATGTGGCCCACTTCACGGGCCCATAGGCCACCGCAGTTGACGATCTGTTCGGCGTTAATCTTGCCTTTTGGCGTTTCCAAATCCCATGATCCGTCAGGGCGTTGAGACATTGCAGTGACACCGCAATGGGTGAAGTATTGTGCGCCATGAACGCGGGCTGACTTGGCGAATGCGTAGGTCGCCCCTGATGGATCAAGGTCGCCGTCCTGATCATCCCAAAGAGCAGCATGATAGTGTTTTGGATCAATCAAGGGATGGCGTTCGGCGAGTTCTTTGGGGGAAATAAACTCTTGGTTCAGGCCCATGTACCGCGCTTTGGAGCGTTCCCGTTTGAGGTAGTCGTACCATTCTTTGGACGATGCTGCATAAAAGCCGCCCGTGATGTGCAGGCCGACAGAATGACCAGAGGTTTCTTCAATCTCTTTATAAAGATCAATCGTATAGCTTTGCAGGCGAGAGATGTTTGGATCACTTGAAATCGTGTGGATTTGCCCCGCTGCGTGCCAGCTGGATCCAGAGGTGAGTTCGTCCCGTTCCAGCAGAACGACATCTTTCCAACCAAATTTTGCAAGGTGGAAGAGGATGGAACAACCTACCACACCGCCGCCGATCACGACGACTTTGGCGTGGGAGGGAAGGGGTTTGCCTGTGGCGGTTTCGTCTGTTTGAATCTCGGGCATGTGTTTCGATCCTTTTGGGCAAGCCTTGGGGCGGCCTGTTTCGCGAATTGGTTTATCTATTTCTACCGAGAAAAACCTATACTGTGACGCTTGAAAATTTCTATGCTTTGGATAGTTTCAGCTTATGCAAAAGCTATGGTCTCAACTGTCGTCCCCCCGTCACCTTGTTGTGTTTGAAGCAGCGGCACGGTTGGGTTCGTTCACTTTGGCCGCGCAGGAGTTGAACGTTCAGCAACCATCAGTCAGTGCGTCGATCAAACAAATGGAGGCATCCCTTGGGGTGCAGTTGTTTAAGCGCAGTCATCGTCACATAAGCCTGACCCCTGCTGGAGAGCGGTTGTTTGCGGATGCGACGCGGGCGTTTGAGATGTTGGCGCAATCTGCAACCTCTATTCGTCAATCGGTGAGTTTGGATCATGTGACGCTGAGCGCGTCTTCTGCGTTCAACAACTATTGGCTGTTGCCACGGATCAATGCGTTTCAGCAAAGTCACCCAAACATTGATCTGCGTCTGCAATCAAGCGACCGCGAACCTGATCTGAATGTGGAGCCAATTAGTCTTGCGGTTCGGCTAGGGGATGGGCATTGGCCCGATTGTGAATGCGCGTTGATCGCG
>CAYWIR010000390.1:0-2861 GCA_964458375.1 uncultured Neptunicoccus sp. | reverse complement strand
GTTGGGAAATCCACATTCACCGAGAGTTTTGGCATGATGCTGGTGGAACGGGGTCTTAAGGTTGCTGTGCTGGCGGTTGATCCCTCTTCGAAAAGATCAGGTGGGTCGATCCTTGGGGATAAGACGCGGATGGACCGGCTTTCACGGCATCCAAATGCGTTTATCAGGCCCAGCCCATCAAGTGCAGCCCTTGGAGGTGTTGCGCGTCGAACCCGTGAGGCGATTTCCTTGTGCGAAGCCGCTGGTTTTGACGTGGTTTTGGTGGAAACCGTGGGCGTTGGGCAATCCGAAGTGATGGTTGCCGACATGACCGATCTGTTTTTGCTGTTGCTGGCCCCTGCGGGCGGGGATGAATTGCAGGGCGTGAAGCGTGGGATCATGGAAATTGCTGATTTGATCCTAATCAATAAGGCGGACGGAGAATTGAAATCCCAAGCCATACGGACCTGTGCGGATTACGCGGGCGCGTTGCGTTTGTTGCGCAAACGGGTGCAGGACCCAAGAGAGTTTCCCAAAGCCATGACCATTTCGGCCTTAGAAGAGGACGGGCTGGAAACCGTATGGTCCGAAATTGAAACGCTGTCTGCGTGGCGGCGGGACAAGGGACATATGCAAGCGAATCGCGCACGGCAGGCCAAGGTCTGGTTTGAGGACGAAGTGCGCCGTGGTGTTCTGGCGCAGTTGGAACGGGATGAAACCTTGCAAAAACTGCAAGAATCCTTGCGCAAACAAGTGGCAGAAGGGGCGTTGACCCCCGATGCAGCTGCGGCAGAAGTCCTGCAGGCGTTGAAAACCAGAGAATAGGGTGGGTTTTGACAGGTTTGCGCCCTTGACGTGTATGGAAATCGGTCCTACTAAGCGGCTCGGATTTCAAATGCCAAAGCGTGATAGGGCGCGACGGCAAGAGAGTAAGGATATGCGCGATGTCTCGTCGTTGTGAGTTTACAAACAAAGGCCCAATGTCTGGCAACAATGTCAGCCACGCCAAAAACCGGACCCGTCGTCGGTTCCTGCCTAACCTGAACGACGTAACGCTGTTGAGCGATACACTCGGTCGGTCTTTTAAATTCCGCATTTCTGCGGCGGCGTTGCGCACAGTTGATCACCGTGGTGGTCTGGATGCATTCATGGCGAAAGCAAAAGACTCCGAATTGTCTGATGCGGCTTTGAAAGTCAAAAAAGATATCGCGAAAGCACAAGCTGCGGCCTAACGTCCTATTGTGATTTTGTCTTAGAAACGGCCTCTATGCGGGGCCGTTTTCTTTTGGCACATCGAAAAAAATACAGGTGAATGAAATGCGCTTACTCGCTGTTTTGGGTGCAATTGCAATCGCAATTGCGTTGGTTGTTTTCTTGTTCATTGGCAAAGGTGGCCCTGTGGTCAATGCTGATGAGCCGTTTAAGGTAGAAGCCGCCTATGCGCGGGCTGTGGGCGCCAGTGCGATGGCTGGGGCTGCGTTTATGCAGATCACCAACCAATCAGGGCAGGACGATGTTTTGGTTGCTGCCAAGGCCGATGCGTCGGCGATGACGGAACTGCACACCCATATCGAAGATGGGGATGGCGTGATGATGATGCGCCAAATCGAAGGGGGCCTAAAACTGGCTGCTGGAGAGACGATCGTTATGAAACGTGGCGGCGATCATGTGATGCTGATGGGGCTGAACAGCAGTTTGGACAATGGCGATGTGGTGAAGATCACGCTGACGTTTGAAACAGCGGGCGACATTGTTATCGAAGTGCCTGTGGACAACGACCAGTAACATAGTGGTTCAACTGGACCCGTTTTAGCTGGGAATATCGCCCGTTGCTTCACGCCAATGACGGCGGCACAGAGACACGTAAGTTTCATTGCCGCCGATTTGAATTTGCGCCCCTTGGGTGATGACGTTGCCGTTTTCATCTTGGCGCACAACCATGGTTGCTTTCTTCCCACACCAGCAAATCGTGCGCACTTCGCGCATTTCATCGGCCATCGCGAGCAGGGCCGCGGAACCTGGGAATAAATGACCCAAGAAATCAACGCGCAGGCCGTAGCACATGATGGGTACGCCCAAATCATCCACGGCGCGGGCCAGTTGCCAGACCTGATCCGAGGACAGGAACTGTGACTCGTCGATGAACACACAGGTCAGTGTGCTGCTTTTCATGCGTCGTTCGATCATATCGTAAAGGTCGCTGGATCCGTCAAACCCGTCCGCCTTGGCCGATATCCCGATGCGAGAGCCAATCTCGCCTGCGGCAGTACGATCATCAAACTGAGCGGTGATCAGATAGGTTTCCATCCCCCGCTCCCGATAGTTGTGGGATGCCTGAAGGAGCGCTGTCGATTTCCCAGCGTTCATAGTGGAGTAGTGGAAATACAACTTAGCCATGGGGGGACTGTGACAAGGCACAGAGCTCGTTTCAAGAGATTCGTTTTAGGAATTGATTTGCGTGACAACTTAGACGGCAATGCACTGCATAAGTAGATGTGGACGCCTGTAAGGGCCAATTTTTCCTCAACGAGGGATTGTATGAAGGGCTAATCTATCACTTTGGTTGTAACGGACATGAGCGGGTTTTAGCTTACATATTTTCTGGGGGTTTTAGTTTTAGCCGCTAGGGTGTTTAGGGCGAATTGCATTGTTTTTCGCGCTGGGATTGGTTGGTGAAACTATGAACAATTCATAGATGAATGGTGAATTTTGGCCCTTTAAGAAATTGAAATATATTAATAAAATTTGAGTTCACCCATAATTTGTTATGCGTTCTAGGGTTTCAACGATGTTATATCGGGAACGGAGGTAGGAGGGGAGCCCAAAATTATAGTGCGGTATGGGGGTGGTGAAGAGAAAATTCTCCAAGAATTGGGACGCGT
>CAYWIR010000389.1:0-2908 GCA_964458375.1 uncultured Neptunicoccus sp. | reverse complement strand
GTCCCTTCTTCGAGCATCTCAAAGCAGTTTGCCATTGACAGCGGTTGCTTCAACGTAACCAATTTCTTGGTCAACCAAAGACGGCCACTGCCCTCAAGGTCATGTGTAAAGAAGCCCTTTGGGCGACACAGCGTTTTGCCTTCAATGTCTTTATCCGAATTAAACGCAAAAGGACGGTCCTTTGACGTAAACAGCAAAACCAAGATTTCAAACATTGGCTCTGAGAAATACAAATTCTCACACCGCCAATTTGTCGGCATCGCTTTGCAATCTGGCTGGTACCAAGGATAGGCCAAATCCACGACAGCATCGGTCAACAATGGGTCTAGGTGGGATGCCCAATCGTTCACCACGTAAATCCCAAAATCCTTTACATCAGCGTTCTTTTTCATCGCAGTATCGATCACCTCGGTGATCAAACCACCCCCAGGCAAATTACTGTCTGTGAACGGCGCATAATCGTCGGCTGTCAGCAACTTAATCTTGCGATCCGTCGCAGCGACCTGGACAGCGGCAGAAGCTGTCGATGATGTTGTCACAGCAGGGTTTGCAGCCACTTCAGAAGACTGAACCGTGCCACCTTCCAAACCTGTCGGCAAACCGCCAATACACGTCAGACGCAATTTCTGCCCAACACGAACGCTGTCCGGGTTTTCGCCAATCGCACTAATGTTTGTTTGGTGAATGACGGTCCATTTCTTAGCGTCTTTATATTGCGAATCCGCAATCAAAGATAATGATTCACCGCGCTTTACGGTGTAGGTACCACCGCAAGTTTGTGCAGCAACAGCCGACGCTCCTAAAACCAGCGAAACACTCGCAGCTACCAAACATCTTGTGATCATGGCTGACCTCTCCCATAGATTTAGCGGTAAACTGCCAGTATTGGCACCATCACGCAACAGTCGTTGACAGGTAATTTTCATCTTTCTGAAAGATAATCTCTGTTTCTGCCCAAGTTGCAGACAGAAAATCACAAAGCACAGTTCCTCCCCGCAAAAGCGTTTAGGACCGAACCGCTCAACCCTAAATGATTCTCCCTCGCTCTCACCGCGCCGCAGCCCTTTAAGCCACGCAAGGATCGGCTTTGGTCTTCTAGTGCTTTTGGCGCAGTTCACGCCTATCAAGGCCACTTACCACCACATATAGCGGTGTTTCGTTGACGGCTTTCAAAAAGCGGTCTACTGAAATGGCATGGGGAATATCAACAACTTTGGAAGAGCTCGCGTGAAACGTATATTTAAAGTTAATCAAAAGTCTCTTCTGAACATATCTGCGGCAACACTTGCCCTTATGCTTGCAACTGCAACGCCGCAAATCCTGACCGCGCAAAGCGTCAGCCTGACCCCTGCCCCGATCGCTGAATTCAACGCGCTGGTGAATGACTGGCAAGACAAAAACGATGCGTTGCAATCCGCCATCCGCACACAAGAAGACTTCGTCGCCCAAACCGAAGAACTCACCTCTACCGCCGATGCGCAACAGGCCAAAGTTGATGCCGCGAAAAAGGGTCTCAGTAGCGCCGTCTTGAAAGTTGCCGAAGCCAAGAAACAACTGTCCTTGGTGGACACCTCCGAAGAAGACCCCAAAGGTGACGAGCTGTCGACCGCGCTTATCAAAAGCCAGACAGAATTAAACACCGTCATTTCCGCATCTGAAAGCCTGCAAGCTGACATCAAGGCCATGAAGGCCGAACACGCCAAACTGCGCTCCACTGTTGAACAGTTGAAAAACGCAGCCGCCGCCGCCCGCGCAGCCCTCAGCGCCGCAGAAGTGTTGGTCGAAGCGGTCAAATCCGCGCAAAAAGTAATTGCCGAAGGTGCGGGTGAAGGCGACACCGACCTTGAAACGGACTTCTTCAAAGACTCCGTTGCACAGGCAGAAAATGCCCGTAAATCAGAAGAGGCCGCCAAAGCAGCCCTTGCCGCCACGCGCAAACGCCAGATCGACGTGGGCGAACGCCTTTTGAAAGCCGACGAACAACTCGCCAATGCGAAAAACGCTGAAACCAACGCCTATGAAAAATTCGCCTCTGCCGATGCAGCCTTCAAAAAACATCAAGCAGAGCGCAAAGCCATTCTGGATGAACGCAACGCCCTGATTGCACAAATCACCGATACGCTCGACACCGCACAGGCCGAACTCGAAGCCCAGCAAGCGATCCTGCAAAATGAATCTCTGGCAATGCAGGACTTCACCGCCAAAAAGGCCGTTGCCGCAGACAAATTGTCTGATCTGCAATCCAACGTACAACGGGCGCGCACCGCTTTTGAAACGTCCCAATCAACCTTACGTGCCGATCAACGCAAACGGGGCCAGCAAGGCGCGGCAATCATCGCCGATCTCAATGCAGAAATGCGCACGCTCATCGCGCCGTCTGTATCTGGCGCCGACACCTCCACTTGGACGGACCGCGTGATCTTACCTGCGTCTGTTTTGTTCGCAAACAACTCAGCCAAGGTGCAAGATACCGATGCGATCAAACTGAACGAGGTCGCCGCAATCCTGCGCGACACAGCAGGCCGCGTTCCTGAAGGCATTGACTGGATGATCCGCGTTGACAGCTATGGCACGGGCAATTCAGGCGAAGCATGGTTTCTCAGCCAAAACCGCGCCCTCTCTGTGGCGCAAAGCCTAATCAAAGCGGGTAAATTCCAAGGCACCGAAGTCTCTGCAAACGGTTTGGTCAACGCCGAACCCTTTTCAGACGCAACCGAAAGCGGCTGGGTCGAAATCGTTCTCACCGCACGTTAAACAACACCGCTCTTGTCAATCCGCGCGATTGCTCTGACACTGCCGCAAAACACGCAACCGACAGGCACCGTATGGCTTCCCTTTTTGACGGCATTCGCATTCTTGATCTGACCTCAATGATATCGGGGCCAACAACGACCCTGATCCTTGCCGA
>CAYWIR010000388.1:0-2910 GCA_964458375.1 uncultured Neptunicoccus sp. | reverse complement strand
ATCGCCTTCCCACGGGGCGCAGGCGAAGGATACAAGGGCGCACACGCAGCAATTGGAGCAGCTTGCATTGCCGTTGATGACGCTGTTGATGCGTCTTGGGTGGCGCAAAATGTCCAGAAAGACGGCTGTGTTCAGGGCAATCTGAAATCATCACACATGGTAACAGGCGGTGATGACTTGGTGTCAGAAACGCGCCGTATCGTTAATGCGCTGAAAGGCGGGCCACATATCTTTAACCTTGGCCATGGGATCACACCCGACGCAGACCCAGAAAACGTGCAATTGATGATTGATACAGTTCGCGCAGGGTAAATCAAAAACGGGGCGATCAACGCCCCGTTCTTTTTTGGTCTCTCAGACCGCTTAGTACCACTTCGCCACAGGTGGCAGGCTCATCAAAACCGCATTCGCATCGTGCCCTGTTTCCAGCCCAAACTTGGTTCCGCGATCATAAACAAGGTTATACTCCGCATAGAGCCCGCGGTGCTGCAATTGCGTTTCTTTGTCCGCCTCGGACCAATCCATCGTGCGGCGTTTGTCCACCAAAGGCACATATGACGGCAGAAAAGCGGACCCGACCTCTTTGGTAAATGCGAAATCCGTATCCCAATCACCCGTGTTCCGATCATCATAAAAGATGCCGCCAACACCCCGCGCACGATGGCGATGCGGGATATAAAAATATTCATCAGCCCACGCTTTCAACTCATCATACAGGCCATCGCCATATGGATCGCATGCGCCCTTCATGCCCGCATGAAAATGCGCTGTGTCCTCATCATATTCGATGCACGGATTCAAATCTGCCCCGCCACCAAACCACCACGCATGTGGGGTCCAAAACATTCGCGTATTCATATGCACAGCTGGGACATGCGGGTTTTGCATATGCGCCACAAGACTGATGCCGGATGCCCAGAACCGTGGATCATCCTTCATACCTGGGATGCCTTTGCGTGCGGCCATAGCCGCCTGCGCACGTTCCCCAAGCGTACCGAAAACGGTGGAAATATTGACCCCGACTTTTTCAAAAACACAGCCGCCGCGCATGACGCTCATCTCACCGCCACCCGCATCTGACCCATCATCGGCAGACCGCTTCGTCTTTGATACATCAAACACCGCCGCGTCACCGTCATGGCGTTCTTCAATGGCGTGGAATTCGGCAACGATCTGATCACGCAAGCTGCGGAACCAATCGGCAGCGGCCTGCTTTTGGGGTTCAAACGTGTCTGACATTCTGCTTGGCTCCTTCTTTTTCTTATCCAAAGGTGTGCCTAAATTCTGAGCAGAGGTCTATGTGCGATACCGCCACATCCCCTTAGGACCACACAACCCGGAACCCCTGATGTGTTGTGGAACTGTCTGGTGAAGAGCCAGATCGCCCCGCGATCCGATACCGATAGCAATAGCTTTTGTGGCACAGAAACGATCCACCTTTGGACAGCTTAAATCCCTTCATATCAGCCAACCGCGCCTTCACACCCTTCTTCAACGACTTGATTGTATAAGTGTCCTGCGTCCACTCCCACACATTCCCAGACATGTTGAACAGCCCGTATCCGTTCGGCGCAAACGATTGCGCAGGGGCTGTTGTTGTGTACCCATCCGCTCCGCTGTTCACATCTGGGAACTTTCCCTGCCAAATATTACAGGGAAAACTGTCCCTGTCGTTCGGTTCGGCATCCCCCCAAGGATAAGGCACATCGCCCAATCCGCCCCGCGCAGCATGTTCCCATTCTGCCTCGGTTGGCAAACGCCCACCTGCCCATTTGGCATAGGCTAGTGCATCGTTCCACGATACATGGACCACTGGATGATCGGGATGATAGGCCGCCTCCATCGTGTCAGGCCCGTTCACATTCTGCCAGTTTGCACCTTCCACACGCCGCCACCATTCAATGCCTTGCACCGCCTGTGTTGGCCCCAACCTTTTGGGTACTTCGCTCCAAAACACAAAGCTCCAACCAAAGGCATCTGCCTCGGTGATATGCCCTGTTGCATCAATAAACGCGGCAAACTGCGCGTTTGTGACGGCTGTGGGGGACATACGAAACGGCTTAATATTCACTTTGCGCAGGGGCGTTTCCCCATCGTTTGGAATGCCCGCAACGCGCGTTCCAACCAACCCTTTGCCCCCTGGAATAGCAACAGCATCCGCGCTTACATCAACCGCAGAAATCCCATGAGCGTTGGAAGCCACCGCACCAGCGCCCTGCCGTGACGGCGTACAACAGCCTTTGGTTTTGTCATCCATCGAAGTCATCTACGCGCCGCTTGCCAGTTTCAATCCCACCGTCAGACTACGCAAAAAACCAGAGCGCCCCAACCCAAAGTTGGCACTCTTTCACCAAAGGAAATGCAAAAACCCATTTATGTACGGGGTACATAAATGGGTTTTCTAAAGTAGCCGCAATATCTGCTAAGGGGATTGAGATAGCGACTATTGAATCGACAACTGAGTTTTCAATCGCCGATTCTATCTGCAACGACCGATTACTCAGCCGCGACAGAATTCGTGGTTTCGTCTAACTCGCCAAACCCTTTGGGAACAGCCAAGTCAGGCAACCCAGCCGCACGTTTTTGCAAGGCGCGCCCGATGACGACGCGGCTAATCTCAGTCGTACCATCAACAATCCGCAGCATCTGTGACAGACGTGACAGTCGGTCCAAGCCGTAAGGTTGCAGCAATCCCATGCCACCCAAAACTTGTGTGCAAGTGTTCGCAGCTTTCACAGCGGCATCCGGAACAAACCGTTTGGCATGTGCGGCCATCAACGGCCCTTCTGGCGTGCCAAGGGACTCCGCCGCTTTGCGGTACAATAGCTTTGATGCTTCAAGATCGGTTGCCACTTCGCCCAACATCCATTGAATGCCGTCCAGATCGAGGTTCTTACCACCAAACATTTT
>CAYWIR010000387.1:0-2927 GCA_964458375.1 uncultured Neptunicoccus sp. | reverse complement strand
AAAAAGTCATGACGTCTTGGATTGCAGAGGCCGCCAATCGCGACGACTGGCTTGCGCTGCATGTGGAAGAACCGATTGCTCCTGAATTGGAAATTGTCGATCCGCACCATCACCTTTGGAACCGTGACGGCACGGCCTATGAACTCGGCAAATTGTGGCAGGACACCAATGCAGGGCACAAGGTTGTGCAGACTGTATATATCGAATGTGGGTCTAATTATTACGGAGATGTGGAGGCTGGGTTCGCCCCTGTTGGGGAAACTGCATATGTGGTGGGGCAGGCAGCTTTGGCGGCGCGTGATTCATCGAAAGCCCAAATAGCAGGGATCATTGCCCATGCTGATCTGCGCCGTGAAAATCTGGCGGATGTGCTGGATGCGCACGCTTCAGTGGGCGGGAACCTGTTCAAAGGTATCCGCCATGCGCTGGCTTGGGATGATGATCCGAGCGCGTTTAAAATTCAGTCCCGTGGCCGCGCAGGTTTGGCCTATGATGCTGACTTTCGGCGCGGTCTGGAGGTGCTTGGTGATCGTGGCTTGACCTATGACACATGGCATTATCACCATCAAAACAAGGACTTCATAGCCCTTGCGACGGCCGTACCAAACACCACACTGGTCCTCGATCACTTTGGCACGCCGCTTGGTGTCGGTCGGTTTGAAGGTAAACGGGAAGAGATTTTCGCCGCGTGGAAGGACGATATGTCAGCCCTTGCGGAGTGCCCGAACGTGATCGCAAAACTTGGCGGCATGGCCATGCCAGACAACGGATATGGCTGGCATGAACGAGACACGCCGATCAGTTCGGATGAATTCGTCGAGGTTCAAGCTCCGTGGTATCACCATATGATCGATTGCTTTGGCGCGGATCGGTGCATGTTTGAAAGCAATTTCCCCGTAGATCGTGCGTCCATCAGCTATGGCGTTCTTTGGAACGGGCTAAAGAAAATTGCGGCGGATTATCCGCCGCAAGATCAAGAGATGATGTTTTCAGGCACGGCACGCAAAGTCTATCGCCTGCCGTCCTGATCGTTACTCAAAGCCGCCGTATTTGCGGTTGAGCTTTCGCATTCCACCAATCCAACGGTCATAGTTTGACGCTTTGATCTGCATGTAATCCAGAACTTCTGGGTGAGGCAGGACGAGGAAGGTTTCATTGCGGATGGTTTGGACACAAGCCTCTGCCACAGGTTCAGGCTCCATCATGCCGTCAATGGCGGCGACGTGGTCTTCGTGTCCTTTGGTCATTTCTGTGCGCACCGCTTGTGGGCACAGCACAGAGACTTTGATCCCGTCATCCCCGTGGGTCATTGCCAACCATTCAGCAAGGCCAACAGCGGCGTGTTTCGTGACACCATAAGGGGCGGACCCAACTTGGTTCAGCAGACCCGCCGCAGAAGAGGTGTTGAGAAGATAACCACCACCGCGTTCCTTCATCAGTGGGATCAGATGCCGTGCGGCATACACATGGGACATAACATTCACATCCCAGATTTTTTGCCATTCGTCATTGGTGCAATCCACGCCCCCCGCCACAGAAATGCCGGCGTTGGAACAGAACAGATCAATCGGTCCTTGTTCGGCCTCGGTCTTGTCAATCAGCGCCTTGATCTCGGCTTCGACACCGACGTTGAGCTGGTGCGAGACACCGCCAACCTCTGCCGCTGTTTCAGCAGCCCCTTCGCCGTTCATGTCAGCGCAGATGATGCATTTCGCACCTTCGGCCGCATATCGAATGGCCATGGCCTTGCCGATGCCACTTGCGGCACCTGTCACAACGATGATTTTGTCCTTTAGTTCCATGTTTAACCCCCAGACCACATACAAGAGCCGCCACAAACGGTGTGTGCTTGGCCTGTGATGTATCGGCTCGCATCAGAGCCGAGGAAAACAGCGAGGCCCTTGAGATCATCAGGCTCGCCAAAACGGCCCAGAGGAATACGCGCCTCTTGCTTGGCGGCTTTGGGATTGTCCCACAGCGCCTTGGCAAAGTCGGTTTTGATCACGGCAGGGTTGATCCCGTTTACCCGAATACCCTGTGGTCCGTATTCCATTGCCAGATTGCGGATCACGCCCATGAGCGCCAGTTTTGACACACAATATGTGCCAATCGCGTCAGAGGCATGGAACGCGCCGACAGATGATGTGAACATCATAGAGCCGCCACCTTGTTCTACCATGTGTGCATGGGCTTCGCGTGCCAGCCACAGTTGGGATTGCACATTGGCCGACATGATTTTTTCATAGGCGTCATCAGGGATTTCGTGGGTGGAGCCATAGTGGACGTTCACCCCCGCATTCCCGACAAGGACATTGATCGCGCCGACCTTGTCTTTGGTCTGGGCCACCAGATCCTTCACCATGTCTTTGTCGCCAATGTTTGACGCGATGCCTGTGGCGCAATCGCGGCCAACGGCTTCGTTTATTTGGGCGGCGACGGTGTCGAGTTCATCTTGTTTGCGCGATGAGATCACGACGTTGGCGCCATGTTCCGCCAATCCCGTTGCCATGGACAGGCCCATCCCTTTGGATGCGCCTGTAATGAGTGCAGTTTTACCCGTGAGGTCGAAGAGTGCTGACATGATTAAGGTCCTGAAAATTTGCCGCCCTGCGCAGTGGGTGCGCGGCGTTCGTTAGAGTTTTGGAATGTTTGCACTTCGGCGCGGGCAACGACATGGTGGTGTACCTCATCTGGACCATCCGCAAAGCGCAATGTGCGCTGACCTGCGTACATGTCGGACAGCGGGAACCACTGGGAAATACCCGCAGCACCGTGAACCTGCATAGACTGGTCTATGATCTGGCAGACTTTTTCAGGCACCATCGCCTTAACCGCAGACACCCAAATGCGTGCCTCTTTGTTGCCAAGAACGTCCATGGCACGGGCGGCCTTGAGCACCATAAGGCGCATGGCTTCAATTTCGATCC
>CAYWIR010000386.1:0-2927 GCA_964458375.1 uncultured Neptunicoccus sp. | reverse complement strand
TTCGACTTTGCCACCTGGAAATTCCCACAGGCCCGCCATGGATTTGCCTTCGGGCCGTTGGGCCAACAAAACGCGGCCGTCTTTGTCGATCAGAGCGACGGCGGAAACGAGGACTGTTTTCATGAACGGTAATCCGCGTTTATTGTTATATATCCATGGGTTAGATCGCATGTCCAAACCTGTGCTGACCCGTCGCCCATGCCCAAGTCTGTGCTGATTTTCAGGTCTTGGTTCTTCATATAGGCCACCCCTGCGGCTTCGGTATAATCGGCAGAGACCCAGCCATTTTTCGCGACTAAAATGTCCCCAAAATGGATGCTGATTTTATCGCGGTCGGCTGGTTCCCCTGATTTACCGATGGCCATAACAACACGGCCCCAGTTCGGGTCTTCACCCGCAGCGGCGGTTTTCACGAGTGGGGAATTTGCGATGGCCAGCGCGACGGTTTGGGCGCTGTCGTCGGTGGCGGCGCCTGTGACCTCGACCTCTATAAACTTGGTGGCGCCTTCGCCGTCTTTCACGACCAAATGGGCGAGATCGCGCATAACAGTGTGCAAAGCGGAGGCCAGTTTTTGGCCATCTACGCTGTCAGCGCCAATGATTTGTGTGTTCCCTGCCGCGCCTGTTGCGAAGGCAAGAAGCGTGTCGGAGGTAGATGTGTCGCTATCCACGGTAATGGCGTTAAACGTGCGCTGATTTTCGGCGCTGATCATATCTTGGAGCGCGGATGAGGTGACGGCGGCATCCGTGAAGATGTAAACAAGCATGGTTGCCATATCAGGAGCGATCATGCCTGAGCCCTTGGCGAACCCAGCGATTTTGATCGTTTTACCGTCAATGTCCACGCTGGTCGCGGACCCTTTGGCGAAAGTGTCTGTCGTCATGATTGCAGCGGCGGCAGACGCGCCGCTGTCTGGAGACAGATTTGCGCTTAGGTCACCCAGAACTGCGATGATTTTATCGTGTGGAAGCGGTTCACCGATGACACCTGTGGAAGATGTCAGGATATTTTTTGCGCTGGTTTTCAATGTCTTGGCCGCCGAAGCGGAGACAAAATCAACGGAAGTATCCCCTGCCTTGCCTGTGAAAGCGTTGGAGTTGCCAGAGTTCACCACAACGCCCAGCGCGTCTGGGACGGTATCTGTTTTTTGCAACTCCGCCAGTTTGGCTTGGCAATCAAGAACAGGGCCAGATCGCGTTGCGGATCGCGTGAAAACACCCGCAACTGCGCTGTTTGGGGCAACATGGGCCAACATCACATCGTCGCGGCCAGTGTATTTCACACCAGCCGCGCCAGCGGCATAGGTGACACCTGCAATAACGGGCAGGTCTGGGAAACCCGCTGAGGGGGCCAAAGGCGAAATTGCGGGGGTTGAAGGTGTGTTCAACTCTGCTTCTAACGCCTTGATTTTGCGTTTTAGTTTGCTGATTTTACGTTTCAGCTTTGCCTTTGGCTTACCCATGTGACGTGCCTTCTTAGTCGTTCAATAGATCCAAATTGCGAATGAGCGCTGGATCGATTTTTTCCTCAGACCGCTGGATATCTGCGGTTAGGGACATTTTTTCGACGTGATCGGCAACCGCTTGCTGACTGAGTTCTGTGATGAGTTCCGCGCGCACTTCGACAAGGGGTGCGATAGGAAGGTCGCGTGTTTCGTTTAGCTTAATCACATGCCAGCCGAATTGCGTTTTAACAGGAGCGGATACATCGCCAACCTTAAGTGTTGTTACCGCCTGTTCAAATTCGGGAACCATGCGGCCCAAACCAAACCAGCCCAGATCACCACCCGTTGGGCCAGATGGTCCCGTGGATTTTTCTTTTGCCAGCTCTGCGAAATCTGCGCCCCCTTCAAGAGATGTCAAAAGTGCCTTCGCCTCATCCTCTGTTTCAACGAGGATATGGGCGGCTTTGTATTCTTGAGGTGCGGGGCCGTTGGTGTATTTGTCTGTGTAGGCTTTTTCGATCAGCTCTTCTGTCGTTGCGGCTTCTTCGATGTGGTTCAACACTTCGGTCGCGAGCAAGGCACGGGATTCGTTTTCCAAAGCCAGTTTAACGGCCTTGCGGTTGGCGTCTTGGCCCGCGGACAGGACGGTTTGTTGGATCAATTGTTCCAAAACACCTTCAAATAAATCTGCGTTCGGAGCCTGTTTGTAGCGTTCAGGCAGGCGGTTTGTCAGAGCAATCACATGGCCCAACGTGATGTCTTGGCCGTTTACAGTTGCAAGAACCGTTTCCGCCGTTGGAGCATCCTGCGCAATGGTTGTTGTGGCCATCAAGACTGCAACAGCAGAAGAGGCGATAAGACGAGAGAATTTCATGGAATGGCTCCGATTTTTGCCCGATTTTGTTCAGGCGGATAAAGTATTTGTGTCGCCTGTTTTTAGGGGCAACGTTGACAGTACCAACAGACCCGCTTAGATGCAATTCTGGCATGAATGCAGGGACCGCGCGGCGTTGAAAAACCTTTACGCTGGCAGAGCCAAAGCCACAAGACAGGCTTTGGCACGAACCTTCACAGTCACGTCAGATTTTCGCCGCAGACATAAGCGGTCTTAAGGAAAAACGGAGCAGTTATGCTGGGCTTGAATACTATCGGTAAAAAGATGTTTGGCACCGCCAATGATCGCAAGGTCAAAAAGGTGCAGTCACTGGTTGCAAAGATCAACGCGTTGGAGCCTGATTTTGTGGCGCTGGACGATGATGGGATCAAAGCGAAAACCGATGAGTTCAAGGCGCGCCTTGAAAAAGGCGAGAGCTTGGATGACCTTCTACCAGAAGCCTTTGCCAATGCGCGAGAAGCGGCGAAACGAACCTTAGGTTTGCGCCCATTTGATGTGCAATTGATCGGCGGGATTTTCCTGCATCGCGGTGACATTGCTGAAATGAAAACGGGTGAAGGTAAGACGCTGATGGCGACTTTGCCAGT
>CAYWIR010000385.1:0-2936 GCA_964458375.1 uncultured Neptunicoccus sp. | reverse complement strand
GATGCCGCCTCAGATGATTTCCGCCCCAAAGCCATCTCTTACGTCATGGCCGCTGGCCTCGTTTCCGCCATCATCGGCCCGCAACTCGGGTCTGCGATGTTTGATGCTCTGGTGATCCCATTCATGGGCGTCTATGCCGCCGCATTTGCGTTGAATTGCCTTGGCTTTATCATCTTTCCATTCCTCGTTTCAGGCACCGCCAAGCACGAAACCACAGGCCCCTATGCAGGTCGCTCACGCCTTGAACTGTTGAAAACCCCACGCATCGCAACTGCAATCATCTGCGCCATGGTCTCCTATTCCCTTATGAACCTCGTGATGACCTCAACGCCGCTTGCTGTGGTCGGATGTGGATTTCCCACCGAAACCGCAGGCCACGTCGTCACGGCCCACGTGCTCGCCATGTTCATTCCCAGCTTCTTTACAGGCCACATCATCGCCCGCTTCGGCGTCGAACGTGTCGTGGGCGCGGGTCTCTTCATCCTTATGGGGGCAGGCATTGTGGCACTGGCAGGTGTGGACTTATCCAACTTCTACATCGCGCTCATCTTACTCGGCGTTGGCTGGAACTTCGGTTTCATCGGCGCAACAGCCATGCTCGCCACCGCGCACACGGCCGAAGAACGCGGCCCCGTGCAAGGCATGAACGATTTTCTCGTCTTTGGCCTTGTGACCATCGCATCCCTTGCCTCTGGCGGGCTGATGAACTGCTCTGGCGGCAACCCAGTCGAAGGCTGGAACGCCGTCAACTACGCCATGGTGCCCTTCCTTGCGCTGGCCTTCGGTTCCCTTGTCTGGCTGTCCCTGATCACCCGCAAACAGGCGTAACATGTTCTGGAAGACCGAGTTCATAAGCGAAGACCTCGGCCTTTGGGTCTTTGACAACTATCATTGGGCTATATCGCATCACAGCCCAACCTTTTGGCAAAGCCCCGACAGCCTCGTGCGCCCTACCAAAGAATACTTCACCGCCAAAGGTGGCGGTGATCACGCCTCGGCACTTGGCGTCTTCAAGGACATACAGCGCCTTCTCAAGGTCCAACACCTTAACATCAAACTCGAACCCATTCCCCAACTGCCAGATGACATCGGCCATGAATACGGCAAAACCAGTGAAATCGCGGGGCAATATTTCCCCGATCCAGTGGCGCCTCTCATCACCTACAACCCGCGCATTATGCAACAACCGTTGAACTTCATTTCAACACTGGCACACGAACTCATGCACGCAAAACTGGACCCTGTCGCAGATCAACTGCCAGGCGGCTGGGACGCCCATGAACTCGCAACGGACCTGCATTGCATCATTCACGGCTTTGGATTGATCCAACTGCAAGGCGCGTCCGATGCGGGCTGGTCTGGCTACATGACCCAAAACACCCGCGCCTTCGCCACAGCGATCTTCACTGAAATCACAGGATCAAATGACCTCGTCACAGGCAACCTTCGGGGCCGCGAAGCCAAACTGATGAAAAAGGCTTACAAAGAACTCCAAGACTGGTCCGAGGACCTGAATTCTCTCAAATCACGCCTCGGTTAAGCAGACCACGCCTATTTCGTCTCTGCAAAAACTCAAAATCTGCCCAGCACCGCCAAACGCATTAGGCGCAGTTTTTTCCCAGCCTCTGAAACACCCAAACCACCCGCGCCAACCAACGCAGGATCGCGGACCGCTTGCTTCATGATCACCTGCGCCAACCACTCTGCCCGCAAGGCAGCCCGCGCGGATCGTGGCGTCTGGTGCAATGCTTGACGGGCTGCCCCCGCTTTGGCCAATCCCGCCTCGGCCAGCGCCTTTACACCCGCAGTGGTCCCATCCACCAGCGGATACCGCCCTGCGTCTTCCAATGCAGGCGCGGCCATCAACAGCCGCGCAACGGCACAGCCAGCGCCATATTCATACGCTGCAACGCCGTCCCCACCAGTGGCTGCCACAGAAAGCCCCATAAGCCCGCCGCCCGTCGCCGCCAAATATCCATCCAACGCAGCCTGGTCCCCGTGCGGTTCCTTGTAAATGTCCCACTGCCGCGCCTGAACAATCCCGTCGAGCCAGTCTCGGCGCAGTCCTTTGTCCCGCACCAATGCTGCCAGCGGCGTCACAACCTGATGTCGTCTTACCTCGCCGCCCTCAAATATCTCTTCAATCGCGTCAAACCACCACTGCAATCGCATTTCCGCGATCATTGGTTCGGCGGTCACCCACGGCGCGCGTGAAACCTCCACATTGAACGCATACAGTACCATCAACGCATCCCGCGCAGCGTCACTCGCCGTCATTGCACTTAAGAAGCGATCAGGGTCGCTGCTGCGCACCGTGTCCGCACACAAAGAAACATCTTGGGACAGCGCGTCGTCCATTCAAACCCCGTTTACAAAATCCACGATCAAATCCGCCGCGTCCGTGTTCAAAAACACATCCAAATGCGAAACACCATCCAAAACGTGATACGTTCCTTTTGTGTTCACATCCGCCATCAACGGTTCAAATTCAGCAGCCTTAAACGCCTCATCCTCAGCGCCGACAATCAACTGGAACTTCGGCAATGCCGCAATATCCGCAAGATAGTCATTTCGCGGCGCATAAGACGTGTTCAAGCGAAAGGAATACGCCGCGGTCATTGTCTCGGCCAGCGGTCCTTCTGGCAGTTGAAACTCCATCACAGTCGCGCCATTCGCCACAGTAATACCGACCATGTTCAACATCGACAGCCCTGCCAACCGCCGGGTCAAGGGCCGCGCCCACCCACCAGAATTTTCCACCATGGTCGGGGCATTGTACTTCAAAAACGGCGCCATCAAGACGGCACCATCCAACAGATCACCATGGTCACCACCTGCAAACCGCGTCACCAATCCACCACCCGAAGAATGCCCAACCATTACAACCTTTTGACCCTCTGAGCGATACTCACCAATCAAATCCGCCAGATCATCTT